>NZ_CP126080.1:0-12500 GCF_030122805.1 Mesobacillus sp. AQ2
TTGGAGAATATTGCAGATCTCTGGAATAATGCTCTCGCTAAAATCGAGAAAAAGATCAGTAAGCCCAGTTTTGATACATGGCTAAAATCAACCAAAGCACATTCGCTCCAGGGTGATGTCCTTACGATTACAGCACCGAACGAGTTTGCCCGCGATTGGCTGGAAGAGCGCTATTCCCAGCTCATCAGCGGCATTTTGTATGAAATTACTGGTGAAGAGCTTGCTGTTAAATTCATCATTCCCCAAAACCAGAATCAAGAAGATCTTGATATTCCCTTGCCGCCCAGAAGGGTCAAGAAGGAAGAAGACACGCCCGATTTGCCAGTCAGCATGCTGAATCCAAAGTATACATTCGATACTTTTGTCATTGGATCAGGCAATCGTTTCGCCCACGCGGCGTCGCTTGCAGTAGCTGAAGCGCCGGCAAAAGCCTATAACCCTTTATTCATCTACGGGGGCGTAGGACTTGGTAAAACTCACTTGATGCATGCAATTGGGCACTATGTCCAGGATCATAATCCGAATGCGAAAGTGGTTTATTTGTCATCTGAAAAATTCACAAATGAATTTATTAATTCAATCAGGGACAACAAAGCAGGAGATTTCCGCGATAAATATCGTAATGTTGATGTACTGCTTATTGATGATATTCAGTTCCTGGCGGGGAAAGAACAAACGCAAGAAGAATTTTTCCATACATTCAATACTTTGCATGAAGAAAGCAAGCAGATTGTCATCTCCAGTGACCGTCCGCCAAAAGAAATTCCGACTCTTGAGGACAGGCTGAGATCCCGTTTCGAATGGGGTTTGATCACTGATATTACGCCGCCTGACTTGGAAACAAGAATCGCGATCCTGCGCAAAAAAGCGAAAGCAGAAGGATTGGATATTCCTAATGAGGTCATGCTTTATATCGCGAACCAGATCGACTCCAACATCCGTGAACTTGAGGGAGCCTTGATCCGTGTGGTCGCGTACTCTTCACTCATCAATAAGGATATCAATGCAGACCTGGCTGCCGAGGCATTGAAGGATATTATTCCGAGCTCGAAGCCAAAGGTGATTACAATCCTGGATATCCAAAGAGTCGTTGGGCAGCATTTCAATGTTAAGCTCGAGGATTTCAAAGCGAAGAAACGGACAAAATCCGTCGCTTATCCAAGGCAAATCGCCATGTACTTATCAAGGGAGCTGACAGATTTCTCTCTTCCAAAGATCGGGGAAGAATTCGGAGGACGTGACCATACAACCGTCATCCATGCTCATGAGAAAATTTCTAAAATGATTTCAACTGATACAAATCTGCAAAGGCAGTTAAAAGATATAAATGAACAATTAAGGGTTTAGGATAATGTGAATAACTCGTCATTGGTTACGCACAGTCTGTCCACATGTGGATAGGCTGTCTTTCCTTTGATCAAATCACTTATCCACAAATCCACAGGCCCTACTAGTACTTCTATTACTTTTTAAAACATATTAATATATGCATTTAAGAAAAAAATATTCCAAAACGGAGGCCAAAAAATGAGATTTATTATCCAGCGCGATTTTCTGCTGCAAAGCGTCCAGGACGTCATGAAGGCAGTAACAAGCAGAACGACAATCCCTATTTTGACTGGTATCAAGATTGTTGCAAATGAAGAGGGAGTAACTCTTACAGGCAGCGATTCCGATATTTCCATTGAATCTTTCATTCCTAAAGAAGAAGCAGGGGATGAAATCGTTGAAATCAAACAGCCAGGATCCATTGTTCTGCAGGCGCGTTTCTTTAGTGAGATCGTTAAAAAGCTTCCGACAGACACAGTGGAAATCGAAGTCCATAATAATCTGCAGACGATCATCCGTTCTGGAAAATCCGAATTCAACCTTAATGGCCTTGATGCAGAAGAATATCCACACCTTCCGCAAATTTCGGAAGAGCATGTATTCAAGATTCCGACAGACTTATTAAAAGGGCTGATCCGCCAGACTGTCTTTTCAGTGTCCACCTCAGAAACACGCCCGATCTTGACAGGTGTAAACTGGAAGGTCGAAAACAATGAACTGATCTGTATTGCAACAGACAGCCACAGACTGGCATTGCGAAAGGCAAGGCTAGAGGCTGACAATACCGAGAACTACAATGTGGTCATTCCAGGAAAAAGCTTGACTGAGTTGAGCAAAATCCTCGATGACAGCTCTGATTCAGTCGATATCGTCATTACCGAAAACCAGGTTTTATTCAAAGCCAAGCATCTGTTATTCTTCTCAAGATTGCTTGAAGGAAACTATCCTGACACAGGACGGCTGATTCCGACTGAAAGCAAAACAGATGTTGTCGTGAATACAAAAGAATTCCTGCATGCTATTGATCGTGCTTCATTGCTCGCTAGAGAGGGACGAAACAATGTCGTCAAGTTTTCCACAATCGAAGGCGGAGCCATCGAAGTTTCTTCCAACACACCAGAAATCGGTACTGTTGTCGAAGAAATCCAGAGCCAGTCTATCGATGGTGAAGAACTGAAAATCTCTTTCAGCGCCAAATATATGATGGACGCCTTAAAAGCACTAGAGGGAACAGAAATCCAGATCAGCTTCACAGGCGCGATGAGACCATTCGTCATCCGTCCGCTTCATGATGATTCCATCCTGCAGCTGATCCTGCCTGTAAGAACTTACTAATTCCATAACGCCACCAGTTTTATTGCTGGTGGTTTTTTTTATATATGAAAAATAGACTTTATTTTAGACAAAAATGATATTTAGCACCTGTTGATTGCAGTGGAAGGCGCGAAGACTCCTCGAAATTGCTAACGCATTTCCTTCGTGCGTGGGCCGGTTCAAGGAAGCCAAGTCAATGTCCTGCGGGATCAGCTGGATAGGAGAGACCTAGGTGAAATGATTCACGTGAGGAATCATTTGCACCCCGCAGACGCCAAAGGCGGCGAGGAGGCTCAGCGCCAGTTAGGAAGAATTGCCTTTTGAAAAAGCCGGCAGTTGGACTTTTTCATTATTCTTCCAGCAGAAAGCGAAGCGCCTGGAACGAAAATCAAAAGGCCAAGGTTACAGGCAAAAAATAAGAAAATTTGTTTCTATGGAAAATATTTAGTAAAATAAAGTATTAAGTCCTTTTGGAAGAAAAGGGTGAGAATCGTGAATGAGGAAATAAAAATCGATACCGAATACATTACGCTTGGCCAGTTCCTTAAATTAGCCGATGTGATTCAATCCGGCGGAATGGCAAAGTGGTTTTTAAGTGAACACGATGTTTTTATCAATGGTGAACAAGATCAGCGAAGAGGAAGAAAGCTTCGTTCCGGAGACCAGGTTGCAATACCTGGATTTGGCGAGTTCGTCATAATGCAATAATCCAGAGGATGAACTGTTCATGTATATAGAGGAACTGCAATTAAGGAATTACCGCAATTACCAGGGGCTCGAGGCGACATTTGAAAATAAGGTGAATGTCATCCTTGGCGAAAATGCCCAGGGGAAAACAAATGTCATGGAATCCATCTATGTGCTTGCAATGGCAAAATCACATCGGACCTCAAATGATAAAGATTTGATTCGCTGGGACGAGGAATATGCTAAAATAGAGGGACGGATTAAAAAAACAAACGGATCGCTGCCCATGCAGCTTGTCATTTCCAAAAAAGGCAAAAAGGCAAAAGTCAACCATCTGGAGCAGCGCAAGCTAAGCCAGTATGTTGGCAACATGAATGTCGTCATGTTTGCACCAGAGGACCTGAACCTTGTAAAAGGTAGCCCTCAGGTAAGAAGACGATTTGTCGATATGGAAATAGGACAGGTATCGGCAGTCTATTTGCATGACATCAGCCAGTACAATAAAATCCTCCAGCAACGGAATCATTATCTCAAGCAGCTGCAGATCAAAAAAGCGACAGACCAGACGATGCTTGATATCCTGACTGAACAATTTATCCAGGCGGCCGCGAGGATCATTCTTAAGCGGTTTGAGTTCCTGAATTTGCTCGAACAATGGGCATTGCCCATCCATCAGGGAATTTCAAGAGGGCTGGAAGACCTGAAAATCATCTATAAACCCTCTGCAGAGGTATCAGAAGGTGATGATTTGTCGAAAATGATAGCAGTGTATGAAGAAAAATTTGCTAAAATAAAGACAAGAGAGATTGACCGGGGAACGACGATGTTCGGTCCGCACCGGGACGATCTGCAATTTTTCGTCAACGGCCGGGATGTCCAGACTTTCGGATCCCAGGGACAGCAGCGGACGACTGCGCTTTCGGTGAAACTGGCTGAAATCGAATTGATCAATGCGGAGATCGGTGAGTATCCAATCCTCCTGCTTGATGATGTCCTGTCTGAGCTGGATGATTATCGCCAATCCCATTTATTGAATACCATCCAGGGGAAAGTTCAAACCTTTGTCACCACCACCAGTGTGGATGGGATTGACCATCAGACATTAAGGGAAGCGGCCACATATAACGTGAAGACCGGCGAAATGTCAAGAATCCAATGAGGTGGACACGATGTATTTGCATGTTGGTGAAGAGGTCCTTGTCAGGACGAAAGATATCATAGCGATATTAGACATGGAAAGCGCCAGTTCTTCTCCTTTCATGGAGGAATTCATCGAGCGGCAGGACAGGGAGATTGTCCAGCTGGCCAAAGGGTCGGCCAAATCAATCGTCGTAACAGGCAATCATATATATTATTCCCCACTGGCATCAGGGACTTTGAAGAAACGCTCACAAAAATTATCCGTTCAGGAGTTTTAATAGATCGGCTTATCCGCAAAAAATGTCGAAAAACACGATGTGTGCGGAAATGCCCACTTGAAATGATTGTAGCTGGGAAATTTTCAGTAAATCCGCTGTTTTATTTTACAGAACCGATTTAGAAAAAAGATGAGTGAAATTGAAAGTGTAGGTGATCGATATGGCAATGGAGGAACAACAATCCATGCAGGGACAAGCGTATGATGAAAACCAGATACAAGTGCTCGAAGGCCTGGAAGCGGTACGCAAACGTCCAGGGATGTATATCGGATCAACGAGTGGAAAAGGTCTGCACCATCTTGTATGGGAAATCGTTGATAATAGTATAGACGAAGCTCTTGCAGGCTACTGTGATGAAATAAACGTCATAATCGAAGAAGATAACAGTATCACTGTAAAGGATAATGGCCGCGGAATCCCTGTCGGTATCCACGAGAAAATGGGACGTCCTGCGGTTGAGGTCATCATGACAGTCCTTCACGCCGGCGGTAAATTCGGCGGCGGAGGCTATAAGGTATCCGGAGGACTCCACGGCGTTGGTGCATCTGTTGTCAATGCCCTGTCTACGTATCTGGAAGTATTTGTCCACCGTGATGGCAAAGTCCATTACCAAAAATTCGAACGAGGTGCTGTCGGTGATCCGTTGAAGATCATTGACGAAACGGACCATACGGGAACAACTGTCCACTTTAAGCCTGACCCGGAAATATTCACTGAAACATTGGAATATGACTATGATACGCTAGCAAACCGCCTGCGCGAGCTTGCCTTCCTGAACAGGGCAATCAAGATTACGATTGAGGATAAGCGCGGCGAAGGCAAAAAGAATGAGTATTACTACGAAGGCGGAATTAAATCGTATGTTGAGCATTTAAACCGCACGCGGGAAGTACTCCATGAAGATCCAATCTATATTGAGGGTGAAAAGGAAGGCATCACTGTCGAGGTCGCTCTCCAATATAACGACAGCTACACTGGCAACATCTATTCTTTCGCGAATAATATCCACACGTATGAAGGTGGAACGCATGAATCAGGCTTTAAGACAGCTTTGACTCGTGTCATCAATGACTATGCCCGTAAGCATGGCATCTTCAAGGAAAGTGACTCCAATCTTTCCGGAGATGATGTTCGTGAAGGCCTGACGGCAATCGTGTCAGTCAAGCACCCTGACCCTCAGTTCGAAGGCCAGACGAAAACAAAACTTGGTAATTCGGAAGTCCGTACGGTAACAGACACGCTGTTTTCCGACCACTTCGAAAAATTCATGCTTGAAAACCCGAATGTCGCAAGGAAGATTGTCGACAAAGGCTTAATGGCAGCAAGAGCCAGACTCGCTGCGAAAAAGGCGCGTGAACTGACCAGAAGAAAGAGTGCGCTCGAAATTTCAAGTTTGCCGGGCAAACTGGCTGACTGTTCTTCAAAGGATCCGTCAATCAGTGAAATATATGTCGTAGAGGGTGACTCTGCGGGTGGTTCCGCCAAGCAGGGCCGTGACCGCCACTTCCAGGCAATCCTGCCATTGCGCGGGAAAATCCTGAACGTTGAAAAGTCACGTCTGGATAAAATCCTATCGAATAACGAGGTAAGAGCAATTATTACGGCAATCGGAACAGGAATCGGCGAAGATTTCGACCTTTCCAAAGCACGTTACCAAAAAATTGTCATCATGACTGATGCCGATGTGGATGGCGCTCATATCCGTACTTTATTATTGACGTTCTTCTACAGATATATGAGAAAAATTCTTGAAGCTGGTTACATTTATATTGCCCAGCCGCCATTATATAAAATCCAGCAAGGCAAAAAAATCGAATATGCTTACAACGACAAGCAGCTCGATCAGATCCTTGCTGAGCTTCCGCAGCAGCCAAAACCAGGCATCCAGCGTTACAAAGGTCTTGGCGAGATGAATCCAGAACAGCTTTGGGAGACGACAATGAACCCTGAGACAAGGACATTGCTCCAGGTAAGCCTTGAGGACGCAATTGAGTCGGATGAAACCTTCGAAATCCTCATGGGTGACAAGGTAGAGCCACGACGCAATTTCATCGAGCAGAATGCACTTTATGTAAAGAACCTGGATATTTAATAAGGCTCTTTTTGAAAAGTACGATTCTTTTTCCAGGATAGAAGGTACGTCCTCTATCCTGATTTTTCTTGAAAAAGGCTGCATTGAACCGGGCTGCTAAGCCCCTGTCTTCTTATGGAATAATGATATGTAATTTGATTACTAGATTAGTGATTGGCATTCGCGCTAAACCTAAGCGCCTGTGCTTTTCGTCTAAAGGAGGTTTCTCTTAAATGGCTGAGACACCAAACTCTCGTGTGAAAGAGATTAATATTAGCCAGGAAATGCGTTCATCCTTCCTGGATTATGCCATGAGTGTAATCGTAGCTCGTGCGCTTCCGGATGTCCGTGACGGCTTAAAGCCCGTACATAGAAGGATTCTATATGCAATGCATGATCTCGGCATGCATTCAGACAAGGCCTATAAAAAATCGGCGAGGATCGTCGGTGAAGTAATTGGTAAGTATCATCCGCATGGTGACTCTGCTGTATACGACACAATGGTCCGTATGGCGCAGGATTTCAACTATCGCTATATGTTAGTCGATGGACATGGCAACTTTGGATCTGTCGATGGCGATGCTGCAGCGGCGATGCGTTACACAGAAGCGCGTATGTCCAAAATTTCGATGGAGCTTTTGCGTGACATCAATAAAGATACAATCGACTATCAGGACAACTATGACGGTTCTGAAAGAGAACCGATTGTCATGCCTTCAAGGTTCCCTAACCTGCTTGTTAACGGTACTTCCGGTATCGCGGTCGGCATGGCAACTAACATTCCGCCGCATCAGCTTGGCGAGGTTATTGATGGCGTATTGGCCATCAGTAAAGACCCTGACATGACCATCATGGAATTGATGGAAATCATCACAGGGCCTGACTTCCCGACAGCAGGACTGATCTTAGGGCGCAGCGGCATCCGTAAAGCTTATGAGACTGGTCGCGGTTCGATTACCCTGCGAGCGAAGGTTGAAATCGAACAGAAATCAAATGGCAAGGAAGTCATTATCGTCAGGGAACTTCCATACCAGGTCAATAAAGCCAAGCTGATTGAGAAAATCGCTGAATTAGTCCGCGACAAGAGGCTTGACGGCATCACAGACTTACGGGATGAATCTGACCGTAAGGGTATGAGGATTGTAATTGAAGTTCGCAAGGATGCGAATGCCAATGTCCTTTTAAATAACCTTTATAAACAAACTGCCTTGCAGACAAGCTTTGGTATCAACCTTCTTGCTTTAGTCGATGGACAGCCGAAGGTTCTTAACCTGAAGCAATGTCTGACATACTATCTTGACCACCAGGTAGTCGTCATTCGACGTCGCACGGAGTTTGAACTCAGGAAGGCAGAAGCCCGTGCCCACATTCTCGAAGGGTTGCGAATCGCACTTGATAATCTTGATGCGGTCATCAGCCTGATCAGAAGCTCACGCACGACAGATATCGCAAGAGAAGGATTGATGACACAGTTCAATCTATCCGAAAAGCAAGCACAGGCCATTCTTGATATGCGTCTGCAGAGGCTTACAGGCCTGGAACGCGAAAAGATCGAAGAAGAGTTCCAGAACCTTATGCAGCTGATCGCAGAATTGAAAGCAATTCTTGCTGACAATGAAAAGGTACTTGAAATCATTCGTGAAGAGCTTCTTGAAATCAAAGAGCGCTTCAATGATGAGCGCCGCACGGAGATTGTCTCAGGCGGTCTTGAAATGATCGAGGATGAGGATCTGATTCCTCGTGAAAATATTGTTATCACCCTTACCCATAACGGCTACGTAAAGCGCCTGCCAGTATCGACATACAGGGCACAGCGCCGCGGCGGCCGCGGTATCCAGGGGATGGGTACGAATGAAGATGATTTCGTTGAACACTTAATCACGACCTCCACTCACGATACAATTCTTTTCTTTACAAACAAAGGAAAGGTATATCGTTCGAAGGGTTACGAAATCCCTGAATTCAGCCGTACAGCGAAGGGAATTCCAATCATCAACCTATTGGAGATCGAGAAAGGTGAATGGGTTAATGCCATCATTCCTGTGTCCGAATTTGTCGATGACTGGTTCCTGTTCTTCACAACCAAAGAAGGAATTTCAAAACGTTCACCGCTTTCATCATTTGCGAATATCCGCAACAATGGACTGATTGCCCTTAACCTGCGCGAAGGCGATGAATTGATTTCCGTTCGTCTGACAGATGGAAGCAAGGAAATGATCATCGGCACAAAAGATGGCTTACTGATCCGCTTCCCTGAAACAGACGTCCGCTCTATGGGCCGTACAGCCACCGGGGTAAAAGGAATCACCCTGTCTGAAGGTGACGAAGTTGTCGGCATGGAAGTCCTTGAAGAAAGTGCCGAAATCCTTGTTGTAACCAAGAACGGTTACGGCAAGAGGACACCTTCCGAAGAATACAGAAGGCAAGGACGCGGCGGTAAAGGAATCAAGACATGCAATATCACCGATAAGAATGGTGACCTTGTCACGATGAAGGTTGTGACAGGTGAAGAAGACCTGATGCTGATCACAACAGGGGGCGTGCTGATCCGAATTCCTGTAAGCTCGATTTCCATGACAGGCCGTAATACACAAGGTGTTAAACTCATCAGTCTGAACAAAGCAGAAAATGAGTATGTTGCGACAGTCGCGAAGGTCGACAAGGAAGAAGATAAGCCGGAAGAACTGGAAGAGGATGAGAATGCAGAAGCAATCGTCGACCCAGAAGAGGTTGGCAGTGAAGAAGCAGAATCAGCCGAAACACCAAACGAATCAGAAGAAGAATAAACTTTTTAAGAGGAACACAAAAATGTGTTCCTCTTTTTTGGTAAAATAAAGTAAAATAATTGTAAGAAAATTAAAATTCCGGAGTGGATAGCCTTGCGCGTATTAGTAGACAACCTAAAAGAGGGCTGTATCCTTACTGAAGATGTTCTAAGTAAAACGAATAGACCCATCATGAGCAAGAAAACAGTCTTATCAGAGCATCTAATCGATATTCTGAAAGTCTTTCTGGTCAAGGAAGTAGAAGTAGAGAAAACGCTGGTGAATGGTTTGCCATGCACAGCCCCTTCGACTGGAAAAGATAAGAATCTTTCATTGAAATCCGACAGGACCGAACGTACTTTTGTTGAGTTGTTTTTACAGGCCAAGCAGGAGTTCAAGAAAGAATTCATTTCCTGGCAATCAGGAATGCAGATTGATATTGCCAAACTAAGGTCGATCATTGTCCCGCTAATTGAGCAAACTGACATGAGTTCGTCGGATATATTCAACCTTCATCATTATTCTACCAAGACTGAATATCTCTATGACCATCCATTGGCGGTAGGGGTTATCAGTGCTTTCATCGCAAAAAAATTAAATTACAGCAAAGGGGAAGTGACCCAAATTGCGCTTGCTGGATGTCTTTCTGATTGCGGCATGGCAAAAATCAGCCCGAGCATCCTCAACAAAAATACAACTTTAACGGTTGAGGAATTCGAGGAAATCAAAAAACATCCAACATTTAGCTACCAGATGGTCAGGAACAGCCCATTGCTGAAGGATGCTACGAAGATTGCCATTCTTCATCATCATGAAAGAATGGACGGAAGCGGCTATCCATTTGGCGAAAAGGCAAGCAGGATCCATCCATTTGCAAAAATCCTTGCGGTGGCCGATTCATTCCACGCAATGACCTCCGAAAGGATCTACAAACCAAAGCACTCGCCATTCAAAGTGCTGGAAATGATCAATGAGGAGTTATTCGGAGAGTTTGATATAACGGCATTGAAGGCATTAAGTTCAGCGATTATGAATTATTCCGTAGGCACCAAAATCCGTCTATCGGATGGCCAGGGTGCAGAAATCATTTTTGTAGAGGAAAAGAATCCGGCAAGGCCGTTGGTGAAATTGCTGGAGTCGGATCAGATCCTTGCTCTGGAGAAGAACAGATACTTGCATATCGAGGAAATCATCCAATAAGAGCTGGCTGTGTATGCCAGCTTTTTTATTTTCAGAGATGCTGTGAAGATATAAACAATATGTTGAAAAATAGCTATGAAGAGAATTATTGAACAAAAATGAGAAACTGTATAAAAGGTATTGCTTTATAGTTATATGACTGATATAATCTTCAAAGTCAGTAGCGAAACAACAACTTCAATTAAATAGTTTTTGAAAAAAGTTATTGACTTATACAGCAAGAAAATGTTATATTAATAAAGTCGCTTACGGGCGACGAGGTAACAAATTGCTCTTTGAAAACTAAACAAACAAGCGTCAACAAACAATAAATTATCATGCTTCTATTAATAGAAGACATGAGCCAACGTTTTAACTTATGAGCTAACTCATAACTCTTTCTTGGAGAGTTTGATCCTGGCTCAGGACGAACGCTGGCGGCGTGCCTAATACATGCAAGTCGAGCGGATCTTCATTAGCTTGCTTTTGAAGATCAGCGGCGGACGGGTGAGTAACACGTGGGCAACCTGCCTGTAAGACTGGGATAACTTCGGGAAACCGGAGCTAATACCGGATAATCCTTTCCCTCACATGAGGGAAAGCTGAAAGACGGTTTCGGCTGTCACTTACAGATGGGCCCGCGGCGCATTAGCTAGTTGGTGAGGTAACGGCTCACCAAGGCAACGATGCGTAGCCGACCTGAGAGGGTGATCGGCCACACTGGGACTGAGACACGGCCCAGACTCCTACGGGAGGCAGCAGTAGGGAATCTTCCGCAATGGACGAAAGTCTGACGGAGCAACGCCGCGTGAACGATGAAGGCTTTCGGGTCGTAAAGTTCTGTTGTCAGGGAAGAACAAGTACCGGAGTAACTGCCGGTACCTTGACGGTACCTGACCAGAAAGCCACGGCTAACTACGTGCCAGCAGCCGCGGTAATACGTAGGTGGCAAGCGTTGTCCGGAATTATTGGGCGTAAAGCGCGCGCAGGCGGTTCCTTAAGTCTGATGTGAAAGCCCCCGGCTCAACCGGGGAGGGTCATTGGAAACTGGGGAACTTGAGTGCAGAAGAGGAGAGCGGAATTCCACGTGTAGCGGTGAAATGCGTAGAGATGTGGAGGAACACCAGTGGCGAAGGCGGCTCTCTGGTCTGTAACTGACGCTGAGGCGCGAAAGCGTGGGGAGCGAACAGGATTAGATACCCTGGTAGTCCACGCCGTAAACGATGAGTGCTAAGTGTTAGAGGGTTTCCGCCCTTTAGTGCTGCAGCAAACGCATTAAGCACTCCGCCTGGGGAGTACGGCCGCAAGGCTGAAACTCAAAGGAATTGACGGGGGCCCGCACAAGCGGTGGAGCATGTGGTTTAATTCGAAGCAACGCGAAGAACCTTACCAGGTCTTGACATCCTCTGACAACCCTAGAGATAGGGCGTTCCCCTTCGGGGGACAGAGTGACAGGTGGTGCATGGTTGTCGTCAGCTCGTGTCGTGAGATGTTGGGTTAAGTCCCGCAACGAGCGCAACCCTTGATCTTAGTTGCCAGCATTCAGTTGGGCACTCTAAGGTGACTGCCGGTGACAAACCGGAGGAAGGTGGGGATGACGTCAAATCATCATGCCCCTTATGACCTGGGCTACACACGTGCTACAATGGATGGAACAAAGGGTCGCGAAGCCGCGAGGTGAAGCCAATCCCATAAATCCATTCTCAGTTCGGATTGCAGGCTGCAACTCGCCTGCAT
>NZ_CP126080.1:17500-35000 GCF_030122805.1 Mesobacillus sp. AQ2
CTTTTCAAAATTTTGCTTCCCTCTAAGTGATGCATAGATGGCAGAGAGTTCAGGAATCCGTTCCATTACGTCACCCATTGTTGCTTTTTCTCCTTCCAATTGTTTCATGTGGAACATCTTTTCAGCCATAAGCGAAAATAGGCCATTCTTTTGGAATTTCACCTCATCATCCAAGAATCGATATTGTTGCTTTTTACGCTTTCTTGTCGAAACACCGTGGGCAAGGACGGAAGTCGTCTCAGGGTAATCTGGTTCAACTGTCAGGATGCATGCTTTGATAAGATGGACAAGTCCATAGAAAAGCAAAATGGGCTGGATGGCCAGCGGCGATTTTTCTGCCTGTTCATAATAAAGCTTCCCATGTTCGAGATAATACATAAAGGGATAGCAGTTTTCAAAGCTCTTCAGGTCAGGCTGCTCGAGATTGATTTTCCGGTAGCATTTTTTCAGAAAATCTTGTGAATATTCGGCTGAAAAGAAGAGTGTATAGCTATTCCAATCTTTATAAGGCAAAGACACATAAAAAACCTCCAAGTTAACTGAAAAATCTAACTAATAACAACGTCCTTGACAGTATTTTAACCAATTGATAACCTACAAATAATATTTTCTTAAAGGGGGGCATTTACTATGTGGGAAAGTAAGTTTGTAAAAGAAGGATTAACGTTTGATGATGTACTGTTGGTGCCAGCTAAATCGGAGGTTTTGCCAAAGGATGTCAGCCTCAAGGTCAGCCTGACAGAGACTCTGGGATTGAATATTCCGATTATCAGTGCCGGCATGGATACAGTAACAGAAGCTGAATTGGCGATTTCCATCGCAAGGCAGGGGGGTCTGGGCATCATACATAAAAACATGTCCATTGAAGCCCAGGCAGATCAGGTTGATAAGGTAAAGCGCTCTGAAAGTGGTGTCATCACTGATCCTTTCTTTTTAACCCCAGAGCATCAAGTATATGATGCTGAACATCTGATGGGGAAATATCGCATTTCTGGTGTTCCGATTGTCAATAACAAAGAAGAGCAAAAACTTGTTGGAATCATTACGAATCGTGATATGCGTTTTATCCAGGATTACTCCATTAAAATTGAGGAAGTCATGACTAAAACGAATCTGGTGACTGCTTCTGTAGGTACAACCCTTCAGGAAGCAGAACAAATCCTTCAGCGCCATAAGATTGAAAAACTCCCACTAGTAAATGACGAAGGTGTTTTGAAAGGCCTCATCACCATTAAGGATATCGAAAAAGTGATTGAGTTCCCGAATTCTTCGAAGGATAACAAAGGCCGATTATTATGCGGAGCCGCAGTCGGGGTAACAGCCGATACGATGAAGCGTGTTGAGATGCTGGTGAAATCACATGTGGATGTCATTGTTGTTGATACAGCGCATGGGCATTCGAAGGGTGTAATTGAAACAGTAAAACAAATCCGTGAAGCCTACCCAGAACTTAATATCATCGCAGGAAATGTCGCGACAGCAGAAGCGACAAAAGATCTGATTGAGGCTGGGGCAGATATCGTGAAGGTTGGCATTGGACCTGGTTCGATCTGTACTACGCGAGTCGTTGCCGGTGTAGGTGTGCCGCAAATTACAGCTGTGTATGATTGTGCGACAGAAGCACGCAAGCATGGCAAGGCTATCATTGCCGATGGAGGCATCAAATACTCCGGAGATATCGTGAAAGCACTAGCCGCCGGAGGGCATGCAGTCATGCTTGGAAGCTTGCTGGCTGGTGTCACTGAGAGTCCAGGTGAAACTGAAATCTACCAGGGAAGACGCTTCAAAGTGTACCGTGGTATGGGTTCAGTTGCTGCGATGGAAAAAGGATCGAAGGATCGTTACTTCCAGGAAGACAACAAGAAGTTTGTTCCAGAGGGCATTGAAGGAAGAATTCCTTACAAAGGACCCCTTACAGACACAATTTATCAGCTGATCGGCGGCATCCGTTCGGGCATGGGATACTGCGGAACGGCAAACCTTCAAGAATTAAGGGAAAATGCTCAATTCGTAAGAATGACGGGTGCAGGTTTGAGAGAGAGCCACCCGCATGACGTCCAGATCACGAAGGAAGCTCCAAACTATTCCATGTCATAATTCAAAGCCTGGAAAATCAGGTTTTACTTACGTTGTATAAGCAGCAAGTTTACGAAAAAGAAAATTAAATAAAGGAAAAACAGACAGGGACTAAGACTTTTATCCTGTTTCGGGTCTGTTTTTTCCTGATTTTACAATAGACAGAGTGACTATTCTCTGTCTATTTTTTTCGTTTTTTTTATGGTAAACTATACGGGTGTGATTTTTTAAAGGGAAGAAAAAAATGCAAGTTTTATAGATTATTTCAAAATTATGGAGGGAAATTCGTCTTGAATCGTAAACAGAAACAGCTTTCAATGTTTTTTGCAGCATTCATTCTAACGATCACAACAATGTTTTCAGGATTTTCAATGGAAGCTGAAGCAGCAGAGGGTCAACTCGGCATTGATGCCGAAGCAGCTATGCTGGTAGATGCGGAAACTGGAAGAGTATTATATGAGAAAAATTCCGATGTTGTCCTTGGTGTGGCTTCCATGTCCAAGATGATGACAGAATATATGGTTCTTGAAGCGGTCAAAGAAGGAAAGCTGAAGTGGGATCAGAAGGTCAAGATCAATGAGTATGTCCACAAGCTGTCAGCTGCACCTGGCCTTTCAAATGTTGGCTTGACCCAAGGTGAAGATTATACGGTAAAAGAATTATATGAAGCGATGGCGATCCATTCCGGAAATGCAGCAACGGTTGCACTTGCTGAGGTTCTTTCTGGAACTGAGAAAAACCATGTTGAAAAAATGAACAAAAAAGCAGCCGAGTTAGGCTTGAAGGATTATAAATTCGTCAACTCCTCAGGCTTGAACAATAAGGATCTTTTAGGCCAGCATCCTGCAGGCAATCCTGATGAAGAAAATGTCATGTCTGCACGTTCAATGGCCAAGCTTGCCTACCGACTATTGAAGGATTACCCAGAGGTTTTGGAAACAGCAAGTATGCCTGCATTGAAATTCCGTGATGGCCGTGAGTACAAGAACTTTAACTGGATGCTTCCAGGCCTTATTTATCAATACGAGGGTGTCGATGGCCTGAAGACGGGTTCTACTGATTTTGCTGGCTATGGTTTTACTGCTACTGCGATGAAGAATGGCCAGAGAGTCATCTCTGTTGTGATGAAGGCGGACTCTAAGGACAGCCGTTTTGCTGAGACTCGTAAAATCCTTGATTTTGCTTTCAGTAATTTTACAGAAGAAGAGCTTGTGAAAAAGAATTATCAGGTGAAAGGCAAGAAAACTCTTCCGGTAACGAAGGGCAAGGAAGACAGCGTGAAGATCCAGTCAAAAAAGGCGATCTCCATGGTAATCAGAAATGGCGAAAAAGATCAATATAAGCCAGTGCTCGTTCTGGATAAAAAGAAGCTTAACAAAGATGGTGAGCTGACTGCTCCAATCAAAAAAGGCGAACAAGTCGGCTATATGACTGTTAAGAATACCCAAGATGAAAAGATCAGCTTCCTGACTGAAGATGGCCAAAAAGAAATTCAGGTTCCAGTCGTTGCTGCTGAAAGCGTGGAAAAAGCAAACTGGTTCGTGCTTACAATGCGTGGAATCGGCGGGTTCTTTGGAGACCTGTTTGGCGGCGTTGCTGATACGGTAAAAGGTTGGTTTTAATGAATAATCAAAGGTTTCCTGTCTTGACAGGAAACCTTTTTTATTGTTTATTTTCAATAGGGGTAGCTGTAATTCCGACTAAAAAAGTCCGAATATCCAGTTATTTGTATTTGCTTTACATAGTAATCCCTTAAAAGGGACAAGGGGGAGTAAGAATGAGGACAGGTACTGATCGTGTTAAACGTGGTATGGCAGAAATGCAAAAGGGCGGCGTCATTATGGATGTTGTCAATGCCGAGCAGGCAAAGATTGCTGAAGAAGCAGGTGCGGTTGCCGTAATGGCACTTGAGCGTGTTCCTTCAGATATCCGTGCAGCTGGCGGTGTAGCAAGAATGGCTGACCCGAGAATCGTTGAAGAAGTGATGGGTGCTGTCACGATTCCCGTTATGGCAAAAGCAAGGATTGGACATATTGTAGAAGCACGTGTGCTAGAAGCAATGGGCGTTGATTATATCGATGAAAGTGAAGTTTTGACTCCGGCAGATGAGGAGTACCACCTGAATAAAAGAGATTACACAGTTCCGTTCGTCTGCGGATGCCGCGATCTTGGCGAAGCAGCCAGAAGGATTGGCGAGGGAGCATCCATGCTTCGTACAAAGGGTGAGCCAGGCACTGGAAACATCGTTGAAGCTGTTCGCCATATCCGCAAGGTGAACGCACAGGTTCGCAAAGTAGTCGCAATGGATATTGATGAGCTTATGACAGAAGCTAAGCTTCTTGGAGCGCCATATGAGCTTCTTCTTGAAATCAAGGAGCTTGGACGTCTCCCGGTCGTCAACTTTGCAGCAGGAGGCGTAGCAACGCCCGCAGACGCAGCATTGATGATGCAGCTTGGTGCTGATGGAGTATTTGTTGGATCTGGTATCTTCAAATCTGATAATCCAGCGAAGTTTGCAAAGGCAATTGTCGAAGCAACGACACATTATCAGGATTATGAATTGATTGCGAACATTTCGAAAGGCCTTGGCATCCCGATGAAGGGCATGGAGATTTCATCATTGGCCCCTGAAGCCCGCATGCAGGATCGCGGCTGGTAAGGAGTATCAATATGGTGAAAATCGGAGTACTAGGCCTTCAAGGGGCTGTCCGTGAGCATATATGGGCAATCGAGGCTTCTGGGGCAGAGGGCGTAGTTGTTAAACGTCCCGGTCAGCTGGAAGAGATAGACGGATTGATCATTCCAGGCGGAGAAAGCACGGCCATTCGCCGTCTGATTGATAAGTATGGATTCATGGACGAGTTGAAAAAATTCGCTGCAGATGGCAAGCCAATGTTCGGGACCTGCGCAGGATTGATCTTGCTGTCGAACGACCTGGTTGGCTATGATGAACCGCATATCGGTGTCATGGATGTGAAAGTGGAACGCAACTCGTTCGGGCGCCAGCGTGAGAGTTTTGAAGCAGATATCGATATTTCCGGAGTGGCTGACAATTTTTCCGCCGTATTCATCCGGGCTCCTCATATCGTGGAAGCGGGTGAGAATGTCGAAGTGCTTGCAAAGCATAATGACAGGATTGTCGCTGCCCGTGATGGTCAATTCCTCGGCTGTTCCTTCCATCCGGAATTGACAGATGATTTTCGGCTCATGAATTACTTTGTTAAAATGGTAGAAGAGTCTAAGAGTAAAAATTTTGCATAAACTGCTTGCATGCTGAACATAATTGTAGTAAATTATGAATTAAAATTCGATAGTAAAAGCGATGAGAGGGAATAGTAGCTTGTTTCCATTCCGAAGAGAACCGGTGGTTGGTGCAAACCGGTGTCTGGAACAAACGAATCCGCCCTCGAGCAGAGTATGGAACGCCATATGGCCAGTAAATACTCTCGGTAAAAACCGTTATTTTATGAGTGGAAGGCATTTTTGCCTTCAACTAGGGTGGCAACGCGGGTTAACTCTCGTCCCTTTTTGGGGACGGGAGTTTTTTATTTTATCAAAAGCTTTTTACTGCATATCAAAAAGGGAGGGATTCGCAGTGTTAGACGTAAAGTATTTAAGGGCGAATTTTGAAGAAGTAAAACAGAAGCTTCAGCACCGTGGCGAAGACTTGACTGATTTTGGAAAGTTTGAGGACCTGGATGTCAAGCGCAGGGAATTGATCCTTGAAGCTGAACAGCTGAAGAGCAGGAGGAATGAAGTATCCCAGCAGGTTGCGCAGCTTAAGCGTGAAAAGCAGGATGCAGACCACCTGATTGCGGAAATGCGTGAAGTAGGCGACAAAATCAAGGTGCTGGATGATCAATTGCGTGAGGTCGAGGAAGAGCTCGAGGCATTGATGCTTAGCATTCCGAATATCCCGCATGAAAGTGTTCCAGTTGGCGAAACAGAAGACGATAACGTGGAAATTCGCAAATGGGGCGAAGTCCGTGACTTTGAATTTGAAGCTAAGCCGCACTGGGAAATCGCAGACCATCTGAAAATCCTTGATTTTGAACGTGCAGGAAAAGTAACAGGCAGCCGTTTTGTCTTTTACAAAGGCTTAGGCGCACGCCTTGAGCGCGCATTGATGAGCTTCATGCTTGACCTGCATGTGGATGAGCATGGCTACAAGGAAATCCTTCCTCCGTACATGGTCAACCGCGCAAGCATGACAGGAACAGGACAGCTGCCTAAGTTTGAAGAGGATGCATTCCGCATCGAGAGCGAAGATTACTTCCTGATCCCGACAGCCGAGGTGCCTGTCACGAATATGCACCGTGACGAGATCCTGAGCGGTGAAGAGCTGCCAGTCAATTATGCAGCATACAGTGCATGTTTCCGTTCTGAGGCAGGATCCGCCGGACGAGATACACGCGGTTTGATCCGCCAGCATCAGTTCAACAAAGTGGAGTTGGTGAAGTTTGTTAAGCCTGAAGACTCTTATGACGAGCTGGAAAAGCTGACTGGACACGCCGAAAAGGTGCTTCAGCTGTTAGGCCTGCCATACCGCGTTTTGAGCATGTGCTCTGCTGACCTCGGCTTTACTGCTGCTAAGAAGTATGATATCGAAGTCTGGATTCCAAGCTACGGCACGTATAGGGAAATCTCTTCTTGCAGTAACTTTGAAAGCTTCCAGGCAAGACGTGCGAATATCCGGTTCCGCCGCGAGCCTAAGGCAAAGCCTGAACATGTGCATACCTTGAACGGATCCGGCCTTGCGATTGGCCGTACAGTTGCCGCGATTCTCGAGAACTACCAGCAGGCTGATGGAAGTGTCATCATTCCAGAAGCACTGCGTCCATACATGGGCAATAGGGAAGTTATTGCTCCTGAATAAGTTTCATTAATAAGCGGTTTAAACTTTGATTAGTGTCTAGATCCAACGCCTAGCTCCTCGAGTTGCTTGTCCAGTTTCGCCTCCTAAAAACTCCGAAACTTCAACTCCGCCGGCAGAAGCAAAAAGCGCTTCTTTGTCGGAGTCTCCAGTTTCTGCGTTTCTGGGCAGTCGGCTATACATTTCGATTTCGGTCCGTCCAATGAAGTCAAAGAACGACTTCACTGGTCGGCCCTCCGTGGCACACGATGTGCTAGACCCGCCAGCCACAGGACGTGGCGTTTTTAGGCGGGCAGCGCTTGTCGGAGCTGACCAAGGCGTTTCCGCTTTTCTTTTGGGCAGGATTCATTCCTGCCCAAAAAAACTTTTAAAGAATTGTTGACTCGTTTTTGAATACGTGATATTATATTTCTTGTCTCGGAGGTATACCCAAGTCCGGCTGAAGGGATCGGTCTTGAAAACCGACAGGCGGGTAACACCGCGCGGGGGTTCGAATCCCTCTACCTCCTCCATTTAATTTTTCAATTAAAGCATTAACGCATAAAACAATTTGGAGATTGTGTAAGGAAACCCGTTACTATGTAGCGGGTTTTTTTATATATTATAACTGGACGTTGATAGTAGAGAAATAAACGGATAAACTTCACTAAAATTTGGAGCTTCCCTTATTTCCTTTTCATTTATTAAATTCAACTCATTGGATTTTGTCTTATATAGAACAGTTAACCGGAATATCTCCTCTTATTTTTGCTTTAAAAACTATACATAGCTAAAATATCATCACTTATGAATTCTCACACTTTCACGAGTATCTTTTTCTTACAAAATAAAAACCGCCAAATGGCGGTTTTACTTTTTCAATAATTGAGTTTGTTTGATATGTGCCGCGATTTTCTCCACAATTGGTTCAATGGATTCCGGATTGTTAAACAAATCGTAATCATTGATATTCAAGCGCAGGACAGGGCAAGCGTTAAAGTTATTGATCCAGTTCTCATAGCGGGCATGCATTTCTTCCCAATAACTGATCGGTGTCTGCTGTTCCATGGGACGTCCTCTTAGCTTGATGCGCTCAAGAATGTCGTCGATTGAACCTTCCAGATAGATCAGCAGGTCAGGATGCGGGAAATACGGAGTCATGACCATTGCGTCGAAAAGGCTCTTGTATGTTTCGTAGTCCACCGGGGACATTGTGCCTTTTTCATAATGCATTTTTGCAAAAATGCCTGTATCTTCATAAATCGAACGATCCTGGATAAAACCGCCGCCGTATTCAAAAATTCTTTTTTGTTCCTTGAAACGCTCAGCCAGGAAGTAAATTTGCAGGTGGAAGCTCCATCGTTCAAAATCAGCATAAAACTTATCAAGGTAAGGATTTGTATCTACCTTTTCAAAGGATGTACGGAACCTTAGGGCATCCGCCAATGCATTCGTCATGGTAGATTTGCCGACTCCAACTGTACCGGCAATCGTGATGACGGCATTAGCCGGGATGTCATATTTTGTTCTTAAATTCATGGTTGTACGCTCCTTTTTCTTAATGATGCGGTTAGCTGGTCAATGATCAGCTGAAGATCTTCTTCATGCTTGACAAAATCCAGATCATCGCCGCTGAAACGGAGGACTGGGATTTCTGGATGGTCTTGCTCAAATTGAAGCATTGCTTGTTCATAATCAAGAGATAATTGCTCTAGATATAATGGACTGATGTTTTTTTCGACTTCGCGGCCGCGCATCTTGATGCGCTTCAGCAATGTATCGAGGCTTGCATTAAGATAAATGATGACATTAGGCTTAGGCATATCTTTTGTCAGGATTTGATAAATATCTAAGTATTTTTTGTATTCCTGCTCATTCAATGTGCGCTGGGCGAAAATGAGGTTTTTCATGATATGATAATCAGCTACGACAGGCTTGTCCTGGCTGAGGTAATGTTCATTAATATCTCCAAGCTGCTTATATCGATTGCAGAGGAAAAACATTTCTGTCTGGAAACTCCATTCTTCGATGTTATCGTAAAACTTCCCCAAAAATGGATTTTCATCGACAATTTCTTTTAAAAGTGCAAATTGGAATCGTTCGGAAATGGCTCTAGCCAGTGACGTTTTGCCGATCCCAATCGGTCCTTCAACCGTTATAAAAGGTGTTCCTTCCACAACATGTCCTCCCTCTCCGTTGTATCTGTATCTTTTTTTACATTTCTGTCAGTTAAATCGCGCAAAATTCATTTTATCACACCAGTACATGGAATGGATATGCTATATTTAGAGGCAATTTTAGCAAAAAAAGAAGACAGCCGCATAAATACTGCGCCTGTCATATATTATCGGAATTTGTAAAAAATTTTTAACAGTCATTCGGGGCATAAAGTCTTATCTTTTCACTACGTTGAAATTTTCCTGGATGAGCAGCCAGTTTTGCGGAAAGGAAAGGCCGAGCTTCCAATAACTCATGCCTCTCAGGTTCAGTTCCTTGATCAGGTCGAATTTTGCCTGGATGGAACGCGCATCCTCAAACCAGACTTCATGCTGTTTTCCGTCAGATGCCGTATATCGGAATGTCGGTGCCTGAGACTCTGTGTTGTATTGGATCGCGACGTTATTATCTGCTGCGATCTGGATGGCCTGCTGCGGACTGACGGCGCGGGCGATCGATCCCTGGACAAATGGCAGAGTCCAATCGTATCCATAAAGGTTCTGGCCCATCATGATTTTTTGTGAAGGCATTTCACTCGCGGCATACTCCAGCACCTCACGGACAGGGCCAATCGGGGATACTGCCTGGGCAGGTCCGCCGCTATAACCCCATTCATAGGTCATGATGACGACGAAATCGACTATTTCCCCATGTTTTTTATAGTCGTGAGCAGTATACCAGGCACCAGTCTGGGCAGCGCTCGTTTTAGGAGCTAATGCAGTGGAAATGAACCAGCCCTCCTGTTTGAACCGATCCCGGGCTTTTCGCAGGAAAGTGTTATAGGCTTCACGGTCTGCTGGACGCAGGAATTCAAAATCAAAATGGATATCGCGGAAGCCATATTTTTTAGCGGTAGCAACGATATTGTTCAGGAATTTATCCTGAATGGCCATATCATTCAGTACGATACGCCCAAGCTCATCACTGAACTGGTCATTTTCCTGGTTAGTTATGACCATCATCAATATATTATTGTTTGCCTTGGCGATGGCCGGGAAATTGTTCAATAGAGGCTCCTTCAAAGTACCGTCACGAAGGGCCTGGAAACTGAATGGAGCAAGATATGTCAAATAAGGAGCAGCTTCCCGTGCCGCCGTTTCCAGAGCAGGGGCAACTGTATTTCCGCGCGGTTCTACATACGCATTGAATTCGGCATTTGATTTTGGCTGTTGCGGTATATAAAGCCGGAAACCAACTGAGAGCGCCTGGTTCACCGAAATTGCATTGATCCGGGCAAGCTCCTGGGGTGTGGTTCCGAACCTTCGGGAAATGGACCACAAGCTGTCTCCTGGCTGGACAAAATAGAAACTTCCGACAATCGGAATGACCATCGCCTGGCCAACGACTAGATTATTTGGGTTAGGCAGTTCATTTGCCTCGGTTATATCCGCAACAGACGACCCGTATAATTGAGCAATCTGTGTCAACGTCTGTCCTTGCTGAACCACATGGATTTGCATCTTCTTCCCTCCCTGGCATTTTAGCGCTACAACCATTGTATGAAGGAAGAAAATGCAGTATGTTATAAATCAAGCTCCTTAGAAGGTCTTGTATCGGCTGACAGGACATTTTTCATCATGGTCAGCGCGTATTGGTTGTCCTTATCATCATTAGAGGCAATGAAGTCCTCTGGTATGATGAGATTGTATTCACGCATATACGCATCATTCGCGGTGAAAAGAACGCAAATGTTCCCGGCGATCCCCGAAAGGACAAGGGTATCAACCTTTAGCTGCTGAAGCAAAGTATGCAGTGCGGTTCCATAAAAAGCGGAGTGCTTCGGCTTGATCAGGAAATAGTCCTTGTTCTTTTCAGGAGCGATTTTTTTAATGATGTCCTCGCTCGTTTCATTCGAGCAATAATCCATGATTTTTTCAAAATCAGCCTGCCATAGATTATAATGGTCATTAATATAGATGACGGGCATATCCCTTTCATTGAAAGATTTCTTTAAATTTAAAATCGGATCGATGATGTTTTCTGTATTTTTAGCGAGGGCTTCCCCTGCATCAAAATTAAAGTCATTGATCATATCGATGATCAACAGGGCAGTCTTTGGCATGAATAATCCTCTCCTTCTCCTTTATATTTTTACCGGCAGGGGATTATTAAACCAGTTGGAAATATAAAACACCTTAATGGAGGAAAAGATGGAATATACTCCAGATGAAAGATATATGCTAGAAGCAATTGAAGAGGCAAAAAAAGCAGGGCAGATAGGCGAGGTGCCGATTGGGGCAGTCATTGTCCTGGACGGGGAGGTCATCGCCAGGGCACACAATCTCCGCGAAACAAAACAAAGCTCAATCGCCCATGCTGAAGTACTGGCGATTGACGAAGCCTGCAAGAAACTCGGCACTTGGCGGCTTGAAGATGCCGTTCTGTACGTTACACTGGAGCCTTGTCCAATGTGTGCAGGGGCAATCATGCTCTCCCGGGTAAAAAAAGTGGTCTATGGTGCAGCAGATCCAAAAGGCGGCTGTGCCGGCACCTTCATGAACATTCTCCAGGATGAGCGTTTCAATCATCAAAGTGAAGTTGTGTCAGGTGTGTTAAAAGAGGAGTGCGGAGCATTATTGTCCGATTTTTTCAGAAAGCTCCGTGAAGAGAAAAAACAGAAAAAGAAACAGGCAAAACAGGCGATGGAACAGCATACAGGAATTGACAGCTGATAAACATTGATTTTTATGGGCAGAGTTAGTATACTATGTATGTGTCCTTGAGACACAACTAAATATGGTTTCAATTTTGCCGTGCTAGTCGGGGAGGTAGCGGTGCCCTGTACCCGCAATCCGCTCTAGCGGGGATGAATCCCTTCCTGAGGCTGTTTTACTGTAGGGTCTGCCTTAAGTAAGTGGTGTTGACGCCCGGGTCCTGCGCAATGGGAATCCATGAACCATGTCAGGTCCGGAAGGAAGCAGCATTAAGTGGACGCTCCCATGTGCCGCAGGGTTGCCTGGGCCGAGCTAACTGCTTAAGTAACGCTTATGGTATTCAGTCGACGGAAGGTGCGCGGCAGTTAAATATGATTCATTCAACTCATCTCTTATACGGAGATGAGTTTTTTGTATTTCTCTTTTCTAAAGACTGTTTTCGTAAAGATTGTTGTTAAAATCTTAAAGCCGATTTTAACGTGCTATAAAGCCATTTTGCAGTTCGTATTTAAGTGTGCAAGCTCTTTTCTCATGATAAACTTTAATTTTATAAAGAAAACTAGGTCATTGAATCCCATTTTGTAGTCAATAGCAATAAAGTTTGAGAAAAGAGCCTTTCTAAAAGTGTAAATGTCCCAAAAATTGCGTTATAATAGGAAGGATAATAAAACGAAGGGAGCGGTGTCATTGGCCTACCAAGCATTATATCGTGTCTGGCGTCCACAGCAGTTCATTGATGTGGTCGGACAGGAACATGTAACAACGACACTGCAAAACGCTCTGCTTCAACAAAAAATATCACATGCCTACCTTTTTTCCGGCCCGAGGGGGACTGGAAAAACGAGTGCTGCTAAAATTTTGGCAAAAGCGGTTAACTGTGAACAAGCTCCGACAACAGAGCCTTGCAATGAATGCGATGCCTGCCGGGGAATAACCGATGGATCGATTCCCGATGTGATCGAAATTGACGCTGCTTCCAATAACGGTGTCGAGGAAATCCGGGATATCCGTGACAAAGTAAAATATGCCCCTAACGTCGTGAAGTATAAAGTATATATCATCGATGAGGTGCATATGCTTTCCATCGGAGCGTTCAACGCCTTGCTAAAAACACTTGAAGAGCCTCCAAAGCATGTTATCTTTATCCTCGCTACAACTGAGCCCCATAAGATTCCACTCACAATCATTTCACGATGCCAGCGATTTGATTTCAAGAGAATCACGGCTCAGGCCATCGTTGGCAGGATGAAGCAAATTGTTGAGGAATCTGGAGTGGATTGCGATGACACAGCCTTGCAAATCATTGCCAGGGCAGCGGAAGGCGGAATGCGTGATGCCTTGAGTCTGCTGGATCAGGCAATTTCGTTCAGCCAGGACCGAGTGACGATTGAAGATGCGCTCACAGTAACAGGAACAGTATCACAGAACTTCCTCAACCAGCTGGCCAAAGCAATTTATGAAAAAAATGCAGCTGTTGGACTGGAAGCATTGGATGAGCTTCTTTTACAAGGAAAGGATCCGGCAAGATTCATAGAAGACATGATCTTCTTTTACCGCGACATGCTCCTTTACAAGGCAGCACCAGGATTAGAAGAAGCCATGGAACGAGTGATGCTGGATCATGATTTCCAGGAACTCGCCAATCAAATTGATTCCGCACAAATATATGAATTGATTGAGGTCTTGAACAAAGCCCAGCAAGAAATGCGCTGGACGAACCATCCGCGTATTTTCCTTGAAGTCGCGATCGTAAAACTGTGCCAGCTTGATGCTCAGGTGCAGACAAGCAATGTACAGGTTGAACCTTTATTGAAGAGGATCGAACAGCTTGAAGAAAAGCTGGCGAATTTTCAGCAAAACCCGGGTGTGGCAGCAAGTGAACCAGCTGCAGCCAAGAAAGCGCCGCGTCCAAACCGAAAAGGTTTCCAGGCTCCGGCCGGAAAAATCAATGAGGTACTGAAAAGTGCAACAAAGCCTAATCTTCAAGCGATCAAGGGACGCTGGGGAGACTTGCTAGAAATGCTGGCTGCCAAGCAAATGCGTTCGCAGGCTGCGTTATTGAATGAAGCCGAACCGGTTGCTGCATCTGATGAGGCGGTCGTGATAAAATTCAAATATGAGATTCACTGCCAGATGGCAATGGAAAACACCAGGTTCACTGAAACTGTCAGCGGTGCGATGCTGGATTACACAGGTAAAAGATTGCAGGTCATCGGTGTGCCGGAAGAACAGTGGCTTAAAATAAGGGAAAACTTTATCAGCCAAAGAGGCGACGGATCAACGGAAGGGCAAGCTGCTGCCAGTGAAGACCCGCTGATTGCTGAAGCCAAGAAATTATTTGGCGATGAATTAATACAAATACAAGATTAATATAGGAGGACGTTAATATGATGCGTGGAATGGGTAATATGCAAAACATGATGAAGCAAATGCAAAAAATGCAAAAGAAAATGGAAGAAGCACAGGTTCAATTAGGTGAAGAGAAAATTGAAGGAACTGCAGGCGGCGGTATGGTAACAGTCATCGTAACTGGCCACAAAGAAATCGTCGATGTGCAAATCAAGCCGGAAGTCGTTGATCCGGATGATGTAGAAATGCTTCAGGACCTAGTACTTGCTGCAACAAACGATGCACTGAAGAAAGCAGAAGAATTAACGAACAAAACAATGGGACAATTCACAAAAGGGATGAACCTTCCTGGGGGAATGTTCTAGGAGGAATAAATAAGAATGCATTATCCTGAACCAATATCAAAGCTGATCGACAGCTTTATGAAATTACCAGGTATCGGCCCAAAAACAGCCGCACGTCTGGCTTTTTTCGTCTTAAGCATGAAGGAAGAAACCGTATTGGATTTTGCGAAGGCCCTGGTGAATGCGAAGCGCAATTTGACATATTGCTCTGTCTGCGGTCATATCACTGACCAGGATCCATGTTATATTTGCGAGGACCAGCGCCGCGATCGCAGTGTTATATGCGTGGTCCAGGATCCCAAGGATGTCATTGCGATGGAAAAAATGAAGGAATACAACGGCCTGTACCATGTGCTTCATGGAGCTATTTCCCCAATGGATGGAATCGGCCCGGAAGATATCAATATACCAGATCTGCTGAAAAGGCTTCAGGATGAAACTGTCCAGGAAGTCATCCTTGCTACGAACCCTAATATCGAAGGTGAAGCGACGGCGATGTACATCTCAAGACTCCTGAAACCGTCAGGAATCAAGATTACAAGGATTGCCCATGGTCTGCCTGTCGGAGGGGACCTTGAATACGCAGATGAAGTCACGCTATCAAAAGCACTCGAAGGCCGCCGGGAAGTTTAATTCTATATACAAGAAGCGCTCTACTGGAGGAAGGTCATGTTATTTCGCAAAAAGAAATGGCTAAGAAAAGAATTCGACCAAAAACTATTGGGACAGCTGAACAGCATGAAGACGAACTGGAATAATCAAAAGCTATTGGTTGAAAGAAGCTTCGATCCGTCAGAAGAGTTCATCACAGAAGCAAAGATTGCCGAAGCGAAGTACTTTTTTCTATTTAAAGAAGCAAAGCACAGGAAAATCACGATCAGGACAAAATAAATGCAATAAGGTCTTATTTCAATAACTTGTACATAAAATTGTACAAGACATTGAAGTAAGGAGGATAAGTATGGATCCTATAGTTGTCATATCGGTCCTGGGCGGATTGATCATGTTGCTGCTCATCATAGGCGCGCCGACAAAACCGCTTCGTTTCATCGGGCAGAGCGCGGTTAAAATCCTGATCGGAGCCCTCTTTCTATTTTTTCTCAACGCTTTCGGAACCGGCTTCGGAATCTACGTGCCAATCAACATTGCAACCGCAGCAGTCTCCGGATTGCTGGGAATCCCAGGTGTATTCGCCCTGGTTGCAATCCAGACTTGGATTATATAATGAACGAACGCCGCTTTTAGAAGAAGCGGCGTTTTAATTTTCTCATTGGTGTTAAGAGCAGTAATTAAGAAGTCTTCGCGGATCACCATTAGAAACCAATCAATGGGAAAACAACTTTTTGTGAAAAATCTATTGACCATGCAAGCAGATGTTGTTAATATATAAAAGTTGCTGTTGAACAGCCGTTAATAACTTATGAAAAAAGATGTTGACGAAATAACGGCAGCATGGTATATTATTTAAGTCGCCTACGGGAGACATTGAAATTGCTCTTTGAAAACTAAACAAACAAGCGTCAACAAACAATAAATTATCATGCTTCTATTAATAGAAGACATGAGCCAACGTTTTAACTTATGAGCTAACTCATAACTCTTTCTTGGAGAGTTTGATCCTGGCTCAGGACGAACGCTGGCGGCGTGCCTAATACATGCAAGTCGAGCGGATCTTCATTAGCTTGCTTTTGAAGATCAGCGGCGGACGGGTGAGTAACACGTGGGCAACCTGCCTGTAAGACTGGGATAACTTCGGGAAACCGGAGCTAATACCGGATAATCCTTTCCCTCACATGAGGGAAAGCTGAAAGACGGTTTCGGCTGTCACTTACAGATGGGCCCGCGGCGCATTAGCTAGTTGGTGAGGTAACGGCTCACCAAGGCAACGATGCGTAGCCGACCTGAGAGGGTGATCGGCCACACTGGGACTGAGACACGGCCCAGACTCCTACGGGAGGCAGCAGTAGGGAATCTTCCGCAATGGACGAAAGTCTGACGGAGCAACGCCGCGTGAACGATGAAGGCTTTCGGGTCGTAAAGTTCTGTTGTCAGGGAAGAACAAGTACCGGAGTAACTGCCGGTACCTTGACGGTACCTGACCAGAAAGCC
The DNA here is from genome assembly GCF_030122805.1 of Mesobacillus sp. AQ2. NCBI lineage: Bacteria > Bacillati > Bacillota > Bacilli > Caryophanales > Bacillaceae > Mesobacillus > Mesobacillus sp. AQ2. The sequence continues at coordinate 34,102 of NZ_CP126080.1, forward strand.
ACGGCTAACTACGTGCCAGCAGCCGCGGTAATACGTAGGTGGCAAGCGTTGTCCGGAATTATTGGGCGTAAAGCGCGCGCAGGCGGTTCCTTAAGTCTGATGTGAAAGCCCCCGGCTCAACCGGGGAGGGTCATTGGAAACTGGGGAACTTGAGTGCAGAAGAGGAGAGCGGAATTCCACGTGTAGCGGTGAAATGCGTAGAGATGTGGAGGAACACCAGTGGCGAAGGCGGCTCTCTGGTCTGTAACTGACGCTGAGGCGCGAAAGCGTGGGGAGCGAACAGGATTAGATACCCTGGTAGTCCACGCCGTAAACGATGAGTGCTAAGTGTTAGAGGGTTTCCGCCCTTTAGTGCTGCAGCAAACGCATTAAGCACTCCGCCTGGGGAGTACGGCCGCAAGGCTGAAACTCAAAGGAATTGACGGGGGCCCGCACAAGCGGTGGAGCATGTGGTTTAATTCGAAGCAACGCGAAGAACCTTACCAGGTCTTGACATCCTCTGACAACCCTAGAGATAGGGCGTTCCCCTTCGGGGGACAGAGTGACAGGTGGTGCATGGTTGTCGTCAGCTCGTGTCGTGAGATGTTGGGTTAAGTCCCGCAACGAGCGCAACCCTTGATCTTAGTTGCCAGCATTCAGTTGGGCACTCTAAGGTGACTGCCGGTGACAAACCGGAGGAAGGTGGGGATGACGTCAAATCATCATGCCCCTTATGACCTGGGCTACACACGTGCTACAATGGATGGAACAAAGGGTCGCGAAGCCGCGAGGTGAAGCCAATCCCATAAATCCATTCTCAGTTCGGATTGCAGGCTGCAACTCGCCTGCATGAAGCCGGAATCGCTAGTAATCGCGGATCAGCATGCCGCGGTGAATACGTTCCCGGGCCTTGTACACAC
>NZ_CP126080.1:40000-250000 GCF_030122805.1 Mesobacillus sp. AQ2
TCGCTAAAGCGAGGCCAGTTTTCATCAGTCCGGAGTATCATGAGGACTATGCTGTCGCTGCAGGACTGAGTTTGGAGGCTGTAGAATCGGCAATCCAGCAGTATCCCGGGGCAAAGGCACTCATTCTGACATACCCAAATTATTATGGATTAACGTATGACCTTAAAAGCATCATTGACTTGGCGCATCGTTATCAGATTCCTGTATTGGTGGATGAGGCACATGGCGTGCATTTTATCGCAGGGGACTATTTCCCGAAGTCAGCGGTTGAGCTTGGTGCTGATCTTGTTGTGCAATCGGCACATAAGACACTTCCGGCCATGACCATGGGGGCGTTCCTTCATTTTCAGACAGAACGGGTAGCGATGAGCAAGCTGGAGTTTTACCTGCAGGCGCTGCAATCAAGCAGTCCTTCCTATCCATTGATGGCATCGCTGGATTTGGCCCGGAGCTATCTGGGTACCTATAATCAGGCGGATCTGACTTATTTGAAAGCAGAATTGCAAAAATTCCGGGTAAGCCTCGAGCACCTGGAAACAATTCGGATTTTGTCAGGGGATGACCCGCTAAAGTTAACCATTCAATCCTGGTCAGGCTTCGAGCTGCAAACTAGACTTGAAGCAAAAGGGATTTTTACAGAATTGGCTGACCCACATAATGTCCTGCTCGTTCTGCCTTTACTTAAAAAGAATATGGCACATTACCTGCAGGAAGCTGCTGATAAGATTAAAAAGGTTGTCAGCAACATTCCAAGAAGAGTCAGTCACCCGGAATCGAAACTAACGGATAAAGGAATTTCCACACTGGCAGCAAGCTATAAAGAGATGGAGAATCAGCTATGTGAGCCTATACCACTGGAAGAGGCGGCTGGCAGGGTTTGTGCGGAACAGATCATTCCGTATCCGCCGGGGATTCCCATTTGCCTGCCAGGGGAATGCATCACTGAAGAAGACATTCAAATGATCTTATATTTAATAAGAAAAGAAGCGAAAATCCAGGGCGGAGAGTATTTGCATGCTGGTAAAATAAAAGTGTTTCAGAGTTGGAGGATATAGATGGACAAGGGTATATTCATTACAGTCGAAGGGCCGGATGGTTCGGGAAAAACGACCATCATTCAGATGCTGGCGGAGAAGCTTGAAAAGGAAGGATATGAGATTGTCGCGACACGTGAACCTGGTGGAATAGAGATTGCGGAACAAATCAGGCAAGTCATCCTCGATCCGAAAAACACCGCAATGGATCCGCGTACAGAAGCCCTTTTATATGCGGCAGCCAGAAGGCAGCATCTTGCCGAAAAGGTCAAGCCAGCGCTGGAAAGAGGGAAAATTGTTTTATGTGACCGATTTGTCGATAGTTCACTGGCGTATCAGGGCCATGCCCGAGGCTTGGGTATTGACGAGGTCTATTCAATCAACCAGTTTGCGATTGAAAGCATGATGCCCAAAATGACACTGTATTTTGACGTAGCACCAGAAGTGGGGCTTGAAAGGATCAATAAAAATAAGGGCCGTGAAGTGAATCGTCTCGATTTGGAAAAGCTGGAGTTCCACCAAAAGGTAAGGGAAGGCTATACGATGATTGCCGAGCGATTCCCGGAGAGGATTGTCACGATTGATGCTTCAAAGGAATTGGAAGAGGTTTACGTACAAGCTGAAGAGAAAATTAAAGAAATATTGAAAATGTAGATTCCATGAACAAGCCTGTCCTCTGTCAGGCTTGTTTTTTATCTGGTAAAGATAGAAGTAAATTTCCAGTCTGCGAATAAAGGGCTGCTTTTTGCAAATGAACACTGTTTACTAGCGAATAAAAAGTTTTTTTAGCGAACTATGTATTAAAATTTGCGAATAAAGAGTTGTCTTTAAGGAATGGGGGCAATTTAGGCACCCTCTTTTCTGGAAGCGAATGGAATTTTACGTTTATATCATGTGTTGTCCCAGGAATCCTGTTATAATAAGGATACAACTGTTACGGAAGCAAAATTTCATGCCAATAAAAAAATTCAGGGGGTAAACGAATGAAATTAATTTTAGCAGTGGTTCAAGACCAGGATAGCAACCGCCTTTCAAATGCGCTGGTCGACCATAATTTCCGTGCAACAAAGATGGCCAGTACAGGTGGATTCCTGAAATCAGGGAATACCACGTTTATCATAGGAACAGAAGACATCAGAGTGGATAAGGCATTGGAGGTCATCAGGGACAACTGTAAGTCTCGTGACCAGCTTGTGGCACCTGTCTCACCTATGGGAGGGAATGCAGATTCATATGTTCCATACCCTGTCGAGGTCGAAGTTGGCGGTGCGACTGTTTTCGTATTGCCTGTCGAGCAGTTTCATCAATTTTAACGGGAAATGCCCGGAGGTTAGCACCAAATGAAAATTAATCAGGATATGCGCCTTAACATAGATAAAGTGCGCCAGGACCAGAAACAGCAGCCTGGCAGCGGCATCAAATTCAATGCACTTGTGGAGAAACAGGAACATAAATTGCAAATCGGACAGCTCCAGCAATTAATGAAGGAAGTGGAATCTGCCGGCGAGCGGCTGGCACGGTCCAGGACTTTCAAGGACCTTGCCAAGTTCAAGACGCTAGTGAAGCAATTCGTTAAAGAAGCAGTCAATTTCGGAATGGAGCTCAAGCACTCGCATAGCTGGAACCAATTTGGCGAAGGCAGATCTTTGAAGGTCGTGGAAACGATTGATGATAAGCTGGTCGAGTTGACGGATGAGCTGATGAAGAAAAAGGATGAACAGATTGATATCCTCGGCAAGATTGGGGAAGTCAAAGGCCTGTTAATCAATTTATATACGTAAGTGAGTGATCGCCTTGGCAAAGACATGGGACGAGCTGGAGAGACTCCAGCCCAATGTTTTGAAGATGATAAAAAACAGCATCCTGAAAAATCGGGTCGCCCATGCCTATTTATTTGAGGGAATGAGGGGCACCGGCAAAAAGGAGATAAGTATACTCCTTGCCAAGAGCATCAATTGCCAGGCGCCGGTGGATGGCTATAAACCTTGCGAAAACTGTTTGAACTGCAAAAGGATCAACCATGGGAACCATCCGGATATCCATCTTGTAGAGCCTGATGGCCTTTCGATCAAGAAAGGGCAGATTCAGCTGCTGCAAGAGGAGTTTTCGAAAACAGGGGTTGAGTCGAAGAACAAGCTTTACACGATTGTCCATGCTGACCGGATGACGACTAATGCGGCGAACAGTTTGCTGAAGTTCCTCGAGGAACCCCATGCAGGGACTGTTGCTGTGTTGATCACCGAGCAGGCACAGCAAATGCTTCCGACCATCTTATCCAGATGCCAGATGATCAATTTTACGCCATTATCTCCTAAAAATATGACAGAACAATTGATAGCAAACGGGGTCCACCCGCATACAGCCCCGCTGCTGGCACAGCTGACGAATAATTTGGAAGAAGCTTTAGAGATAAGTAGTAATGATTGGTTTGCACAAGCACAAAAAATAGTGTTAAAATTATATGAAGTGCTGAAGAAGAATTCGCTTGAAGCTATGGTCGCGCTTCAGGAGAACTGGTTCACGCACTTTAAAGAGAAAGAACAAATCGATCGTGGTTTGGATTTATTACTTCTTATATTTAAGGATTTACTATACATTCAGCTTGGCAAGAAGGACCAGGTTGTGTATCTAAACGAAAGCTCACGTTTAGAACAGTTTGCACTACAGACATCCGGACGGCGTCTTACCGAACAAATGGCAGCCATTCTGGAGGCGAAAAGGAAGCTGCATGCCAATATGAATCCCCAGCTGCTCATGGAAGAGCTGGTGTTAAAATTGCAGGAGGGATCTACACTTGTATGATGTAGTAGGTGTCCGCTTCAAGAAAGCGGGGAAGATTTATTATTTTGATCCCGGCGATCTCTCAATTCAAAAGGACGAATTCGTCATTGTCGAAACTGTAAGGGGCGTTGAGTACGGCAGAGTGGTCATTCCCCGAAAGCAAGTCGGCGAAAATGATGTGGTCCTGCCTCTGAAAAAGGTCGTCAGAATTGCAGATCAGAAGGATCGTCTCATTGTCGAGGAGAACAAAACAGCTGCAAAGGAAGCATACGATGTTTGCAGTGAAAAAGTGAACGAACATCAGCTTGATATGAAGCTTGTTGATGTTGAATATACATTTGACCGCAACAAAGTCATTTTTTACTTCACGGCTGACGGCCGAGTTGATTTCCGGGAATTGGTCAAGGATTTGGCATCCATCTTCCGGACAAGGATCGAGCTTCGCCAGATTGGTGTCAGGGATGAAGCAAAAATGCTTGGCGGTATAGGGCCATGCGGAAGGATGCTTTGCTGCTCTACGTACCTGGGAGACTTTGAACCTGTTTCAATCAAGATGGCCAAGGATCAAAACCTCTCGCTCAATCCAACAAAGATTTCCGGTCTTTGCGGCAGGCTGATGTGCTGTTTGAAATATGAGAACGACGAATATGAAACAGCGAAAGAGCAGCTGCCAGACATTGGTGAAACAATCTTGACGCCGGATGGACGAGGGAAAGTCGTCGGATTGAACATCCTGGAACGAGTCATGCAAGTTGATATCCCAGGACAGGAACGCGTTCTGGAATATACACTTGAGGAAATTCAGGAAGCAGGAGCTGTATCGTTGCAATCATCCACAGATTAATGAGGTGGAACAGGTGGATAAAAAAGATATCTTTGACTCAGTAAGTAATATGGAAGCGCAGATCGGTGATTTATACCGTCAGCTTGGTGAGTTAAAACAGCATTTGGCAGAGATTCTGGAAGAGAATAATGCACTAAAGCTGGAAAATGAGCATATAAGACGCCGTCTGGATCAAACCATTGGTAAAAAAGATCCAACCATTAAGAAAAGCGGCAAGGAAAACAGCAATCAGGCACAGGCTGATAAAAACGTAGTCGACATCGGTGAAGGCTATGACAATCTTGCCCGCCTGTACCAGGAAGGCTTCCACATCTGCAATCTGCATTTTGGCAGCCCGCGAAAAGAGGATTGCTTGTTCTGCCTGTCCTTTCTTAATAAAAAGTAATTGGCAGCCTTCCTTTATAGGGAAGGCTATTTTTATAAGTTCGTTTTGGAGGAACACAACAAATGGTAAACTTACGAGAAGATGAACGACTGGATTATTTGCTTGGGGAGGATTTGCGGATTATCCAGAGCCCGAATGTATTTTCTTTTTCCCTGGATGCTGTCCTGCTTGCGAGATTTGTATGGGTGCCGATCCAAAAAGGGAAGATCGTCGACCTATGCAGTGGCAATGGGGTGATTCCCTTGTTTTTAAGTGCGAGGACGAAAGGGACAATCACCGGAGTCGAAATCCAGGAACGATTGTACGATATGGCCATCCGCAGCATTGAATACAATCAATTAAATGACCGTCTCCATATGGTTCATGGGGACTTAAAGGATGCTCCAAAACAGCTTGGCTTTGAGAAGTACGATGTTGTAACCTGCAATCCGCCATATTTTCCGACCCCGTCCAAGGAAGAGATCAATGTGAATGAACACCTGGCGATTGCGCGCCATGAGATTCTTTGCACGCTCGAGGATGCGATTCGGTCGGCAAGCCAGCTGGTCAAACAGGGTGGGAAGGTTGCATTTGTCCACCGTCCGGGAAGGCTGATTGACATCATTGAGCTTATGCGGAAATACCGGCTTGAGCCCAAGCGGATCCAGTTTGTCTATCCAAAGGCAGGGAAGGAAGCGAATACGCTGCTGGTAGAAGCCATAAAGGATGGCAGCCCTGACCTTAAGATTCTTGAGCCTTTAACGGTCTATGATGAAAATAATGAATATACCCCAGTGATCAAAGAGATGTTATATGGAAGCAAATAAGTAAAGGCTCTTTTCTGGAACTTTGTTGCCATTTGCTGCAAAATTGCATTGAAGGACCTAGGTAACTTAGCTAAATGGACGATTTAGACGGGAAAAGAGCTTGCAAACTATTTACCGACCAGCAAAACGCCTTATAATACGTTAAAATCGGCTTTAGGATTTTAACAACATTCATTACGAAAACAGCCTAAGTAAAAGAGGAACGGGTGGTTTAAAAATGCAGCAGCAAAAAAGTTTTGAACGCGAGAATGAAAAAGGAATCCTGTATCTGGTGCCTACGCCAATCGGAAACCTGGAGGACATGACCTTCAGGGCGATCAGGATGATGAAGGAAGCGGATTTGATTGCCGCGGAAGATACAAGAAATACAAAAAAGCTGTGCAATTACTTTGAGATTGAAACGCCCGTTACCAGCTATCATGAACATAATAAGGAAAGCAGTGGGCATAAGTTGGTTGAGAAACTGAAGGACGGAGCAAAAATTGCGCTGGTCAGCGATGCGGGAATGCCGACTATATCAGACCCTGGTATGGAACTTGTGGCCGAGGCGATTGCCGAGGGGCTCACGGTCGTCCCGCTGCCAGGAGCAAACGCAGCCCTTACCGCATTGATTGCTTCAGGGATCCAGCCGCAGCCTTTCTATTATTACGGTTTCCTCCAGAGAGGCAAAAAGGATAAAAGAAAGGAACTCGAACAGCTGGCAAAACAGGCAGCCACCATAATCCTTTATGAATCACCACACAGATTGAAGGAGACACTGGCATTGATGCTGGATGGTCTGGGTGACCGCCGAATTGTTCTTTGCCGGGAATTAACGAAGAAATATGAAGAGTTCCTCAGAGGGACTGTTTCTGAAGCACTTGCATGGACTGAAACGGAAGAAGTGCGCGGTGAATTCGTACTGATTATTGAGGGGGCGTCTGTAGACACCCTTGAACTTGAAGAAAATCATTGGTGGGAAAAACTTAGCTTGACTGAACATGTGGAGCATTATATCTCAAAGGAAAATATGAATTCCAAAGATGCCATCAAGCAAACAGCAAAGGACCGGGGTCTGCAAAAACGGGAAGTTTACCAGGCTTACCATATAGAAGAATGAAAACGTAAAAAGGCCGTGGATGCAATCCACGGCCTTGATTATATTTTATATTAAGCTTTTACAGGTTCGAAGCTTCCCTGGATTTCTTTAAGAAGCTGTTCAGCACCTTCACGGCTAAGGATTAGCTTGCCGCCAGCCAATGTGATGTTGTTGTCAGATACTTCACCAGTGATGTGGCAAGTCATGTTTGGCTTGTACTTCTTCAGGATGATGCGGTCATCGTCAACATAGATTTCCAAAGCATCCTTTTCTGCGATGCCAAGAGTCCTTCTTAATTCGATTGGAATAACCACGCGGCCAAGCTCATCAACTTTACGTACGATACCAGTAGATTTCATTTTTTATAATCTCCTCTCATTTTCCCATATATTTATTCGTCATTTTTCGACATTTTTCTCTTATTGGTTTTATAATACCAGTGATTCCAATTACCGTCAATTAAATTATTTTTCTTTTATTAGAAAAATTTTACACAGGGCTTGAACCTTATCATACCAAGGTTTACTGATAAGTAGTATTAGAGGGGAGACACCTGGGAAGGGATTTTTACTAATGGATAAAAGGAGAAAATATTATTCGACGATAACATTAAGCGCATGTTTCGACAAAATTCTACAATCTATTCGACAAAAAAGTCACAAGTTTGTCATATTTGAAAAGCACCGTAGATTATTTTCTAATCAGGTATATTCTATTAATGAAATTGGTTATGATTTTATTAAGTAAAAATTCACAGTAGTTCATCTCCTGCCAGAATCATAAGGCGGGATTTTTAATTTAATGATAGAAACAGAGCAAACTGCATTCTGCTAATGACAAAATACGTTAACATTATGAGGAGAATGTCCGTAGCAGTAATTTTTTTTACAAATTTCGAGTTTATTTATAATTTTGGTGCCTGCTCTCCTTTTAGCCACTACATATTCTTCGGTTGTAAGCGGCAAATTTACTTAAGCCGTTTCCGCATGGATTGTTGCTTTTGTGCATCAACCTTAGTTATAAAGCCTCAGGTGCTATTTTCATACAGGCTTCCAAACTGGAAATGCGGGAGTAATAATAAATCCAGAAGCTGTTGTATGTAAAAACAATGTAAATTACGAAAAAGGCCATTGTTAAAGTGTTATGAATCCCAACGCATTAACTGGTATAATAACTACTATTAGAATGAACTAGCAGTATTAGTTAAGGAGGATCTTCATGGAAGAGAAACTGAAAACCTTTTATCTTACGACACCGATTTATTATCCAAGCGGAAATCTTCATATCGGACATGCTTATACAACGGTAGCTGGCGATGCGATGGCCCGCTATAAAAGACTGCGCGGCTATGATGTCATGTATTTGACAGGCACGGATGAGCACGGTCAGAAGATTCAGCGGAATGCAGAGGCAAAGGGTGTTACCCCGCAGCAATATGTAGATGGAATTGTTGATGGGATCCAGGAACTCTGGGGCAAACTGGATATTTCTTATAACGACTTTATCCGTACGACCCAAGACCGTCATAAACAAATCGTTGAGAAAATCTTCGCTCAGCTTCTGGAGCAGGGGGATATATATCTTGACCAATATGAAGGCTGGTATTGCACACCGTGTGAATCCTTCTATACTGACAGACAGCTTGTGGATGGGAATTGCCCGGACTGCGGCCGACCTGTTGAAAAGGTAAAGGAAGAATCTTATTTCTTTAAGATGAGCAAGTACGCTGACAGGCTTCTGAAATACTATGAAGAGAATCCTGACTTCATCCAGCCGGAATCACGGAAAAATGAAATGATCAATAACTTCATCAAGCCAGGACTTGAAGACTTGGCTGTGTCCAGGACAACTTTTGACTGGGGTATCAAGGTTCCCGGGGATCCGAAGCACGTCATTTATGTGTGGATCGATGCGTTATCGAACTATATTACAGCTCTGGGCTATGGTACTGATGATGATTCCAAGTACTTGAACTACTGGCCGGCGGATGTCCACCTTGTCGGAAAGGAAATTGTCCGCTTCCACACCATTTATTGGCCAATTATGCTGATGGCTCTTGATCTTCCGCTTCCTAAAAAGGTTTTTGCCCACGGCTGGCTTTTGATGAAGGACGGAAAAATGTCGAAATCCAAAGGGAATGTAGTGGACCCTGTCACGCTGATTGACCGCTACGGCCTGGATGCTCTTCGTTACTACTTGCTTCGTGAGGTTCCATTCGGTTCTGATGGCGTATTTACGCCTGAAGGCTTTGTCGAAAGAATCAATTTCGATCTTGCCAATGACCTTGGAAACCTGCTGAACAGGACTGTTGCCATGATCAATAAGTATTTCGACGGTGAAATTCCTGCATACAATGGTTCTGAAGGAGAATTTGAAAAGCAGCTGCTTGAAGTGAACAAGGAGACTGTCTTGAAATACGAAGAGGCAATGGAGAAAATGGAGTTTTCCGTTGCGCTTACGACTGTTTGGCAGCTGATCAGCCGCTGCAATAAATTCATCGATGAGACACAGCCATGGGTGCTGGCGAAGGATGAAGAAAAGAAAGCGGCTCTGGCTGATGTCATGGTCCACCTGGCTGAATCTTTAAGAAGAGTGGCGATCCTGTTAAAGCCATTCCTGACAAGGACTCCGGATAAAATCTTCGCTCAGCTGAATGTTGCTTCCGAGGGACTACAGACATGGGAAAGCCTTGAAGAGTTCGGACAGATACCAGCAGGAACCAAGGTGGTCCAAGGTGAACCGATTTTCCCTCGTCTTGAACTGAAGGACGAAGTGGAGTTCATCAAGGAAAAAATGCAGGGATCTGCTCCTGCCGCGGCACCTGTGGAAGAAGAGAAGCCGGAATTGCAGGAAGAAATCACGATTGATGACTTCATGAAAGTTGAACTGCGTGTAGCACAAGTCATTCACGCAGAGCCTGTCAAAAAAGCTGATAAGCTGCTGAAGCTTCAATTGGATCTTGGCTATGAAAAACGCCAGGTCGTTTCGGGTATTGCAAAGTACTTCAAACCGGAAGACCTTGTGGGCAAAAAAGTGATTTGTGTGACCAACCTTAAGCCTGTTAAACTTCGCGGGGAGCTTTCCGAGGGAATGATCCTTGCAGGTGAAAAAGATGGCGTCATGTCACTGGCATCAGTTGATGATTCACTGGCTATCGGGGCGAAAATAAAATAAAACCATACGAACCTGAAAATGTTTCATGTGTAACATTTTCAGGTTTTTTGTGTTAAAAAGGCAATTTTTTAAATAGCGTGATTTATGATAGATAAGAGAGTCAGTTAGCAAGCATTCCCGACACTTGTCGGGTTTTTATGAAACCGAATCCAGAAATTTGACCTGGACATTGGAAAAAAGTTATGATATCGACACAACTTTATCACAATAATAAGAACATGGCAGCGGGTCTATTCTCCCTAACAGGGAGCTGGATTAGTATAAAGCTGCAGGCAATGCCAGTAAAGGAGTTAAATATGCTTTTTGATACACATGTACACTTAAACGCGGAACAATACAACGAAGATCTCCAGGATGTCATTGACCGGGCCCTTGCTGAAGGAGTTACCAACATGGTGGTTGTCGGGTTCGATGAAGTGACAATCAAAAAAGCGATTGAGCTCGCAGAAAGCTATGAATTTCTTTATGCAAGTGTAGGATGGCATCCGGTCGATGCGATCGATATGACGGAGGAGCATCTGGCTTGGCTGAAAGACCTGGCGAGCCACCCTAAAGTCGTCGCTCTCGGGGAAATGGGCCTTGATTATCACTGGGACAAGTCACCGAAGGAAATCCAGAAAGAGGTCTTCCGCAAACAAATCAGGCTTGCAAAAGAAGTGAATCTTCCTATCATCATACATAATCGTGACGCAACAGCAGACATAGTGGAAATTTTAAAGGAAGAGAATGCCCGGGAAGTTGGCGGGATCATGCACTGTTTCAGCGGCAGCGTGGAAACAGCACTTGAATGCGTTGATATGAACTTCTATATTTCGCTTGGCGGACCGGTTACGTTTAAAAATGCAAAGAAACCGAAGGAAGTGGCAGAGGCGATTCCAATGGACCGTCTTTTGGTCGAAACAGATTGCCCTTACCTGACTCCGCATCCATATCGCGGAAAACGAAATGAACCAGCCTATGTAAAATTGGTAGCACAGCAAATTGCGGAATTGAAAGGGCTAACTCTCGAAGAAGTTGCAGGCGAAACAGCCAAAAATGCAAAAAAATTATTCGGCATAAAGTGATAGGGAATGTTGTCGATTTATCAGCAAGGTTGTCCAAAACTTTTCTGATTCTAAAAAGTTCTACATGTCTCACTTGCGACATAGGATAACCGTGTCGATAACTCTTGCTTTTCTTTTTATGGTGCATCTTGCATAATAGGGACTACGTTTGGGCAAGGGTGTCTGGGTTGACAAGTCGGCAACAATATCTTTATAATCACTCCGAGAAGAGGAGGCGTTTTTCATCGTGATTAATAGCATGAAAAACCTGTTTTCCAAGACTTTGAGTAAGAAGAAACTGGTGCTTTTTTCTGCTAGTTTCCTAGTTTTTGCCGCTGCTCTTGGGATCTTCATGTATGAAGGGACCAAAAAGACAGTCGCATTGACATTGGATGGCGAAGAAAGAGTCATTAAAACACACGCAAATACTATCCAGGATATATTTAATGATCTCGATATCTCATTGCGCTCAGAGGATTATTTATCGCTGGCGGCACACACCAAGGTGAAGAATAACCTATCAATCGTGTGGAAACCGGCCAAACAGGTAGAAGTAATACAGGACCAGGAGACCAAGAAGTATTGGACAGCAGCCGATACGGTCGAAGATTTCCTGAAAGAACAGAATATCGTTATAAATGAACACGACAAGTTAAGCCCAAACCCAGACGCTAAGTTAAAGCAAGATGTGAAGATTGCCATTCAAAGAGCTTTCCCGCTTAAACTCGTAGTAGGCGGAAAAGAGCAAGATGTATGGTCGACTTCGACTACGGTCGCTGACTTTTTATCACAGCAAGGAATCACACTGAACGATATGGACCGTGTTGAGCCTGCGTTAAAGCAGACAGTCACAAAAGATGCCGTGATTAATGTCACTCGAGTTGAAAAAGTCACCGATGTAGTTGAAGAACCAATTAGCTATGCTGTCGTCACGCAAAAGGACAGCAAACTGGAAAAAGGGAAACAAGAAGTTGTGACAGAAGGCCAGGAAGGTTTGCTTTCCAAGGAATATGAAGTCGTCCTTGAAAACGGCAAGGAAGTATCAAGAAAACTGGTCAGAGAAAAGACATTAAAAGAGAAAAAGGATAAAGTCGTGGCAATGGGAACGAAGGTCATCGTTGCTCAAGTTTCACGTGGCTCAAGTGAACCGGCAGGGAAGGAATTCTATGTTTCCTCCACAGCTTATACTGCTAACTGTAACGGTTGCTCCGGCTACACTGCTACAGGGATTAACCTGAGGGCGAATCCAAATGTCAGAGTCATTGCAGTAGATCCAAGCGTCATTCCATTAGGAACCAAAGTATATGTTGAAGGCTATGGCTATGCCATCGCTGCCGACAAGGGTTCAGCGATTAGAGGTAACAAGATCGATGTTTTCTTCGCATCAAAATCAGATGCCTACCGCTGGGGACGTAAGACAGTCAAAATCAAAATCCTAAATTAATTAACGGATGCAGGGGAACCTTCCTCTGCATTTTTGTTTTTTCAAACAGTCTTTAAGGTATAATAAGAAAAGCATATCACCTAAAAAACTTTACACTTATATAGACGATTATATTTCAAAAATGTTTCATTTATTTCATAGGAAATTTTTTCTTTTTAAAAAAAGTGTAATTAAAAAGTCTACTGCTGGCTGAATGAAGCAGCGTAAGCAATATAGGTATCGGAGGAAACATGAGATTAAAAGAAATCATTGTAGTCGAGGGCAAGGATGATACAACGGCGATCAGGCGTGCCATCGACGCGGACACTATTGAAACGAATGGTTCTGCCGTAAACGCAGAAACAATTGAAAAGATCCGGAATGCCCATGAAAAAAGAGGAGTCATTATTTTTACCGACCCGGATTTCCCTGGTGAAAAAATTCGCAAGACCATTTCAGAACAGGTTCCTGGCTGCAAGCATGCATTCATTCCAAAGGAATTGGCCAAGCCCAAGTCTGGAAGAGGCCTGGGCGTTGAGCATGCCGCTCCCGAAGTGATCCGTGAAGCACTCAAGGATGCACAGATCATGGACGCAGAGGCAGTCGAGGAAATCACCCAGGAGGATTTGCTTGTTGCCGGGCTGATTGGCGGCCCTGGTTCCAAGGAGAGGCGGGAAAAGCTTGGAAGGCTACTGAAGATCGGATATACAAACGGCAAGCAGCTCCACAAGCGCCTGATGATGTTTCAGGTGAAAAGACAGGATTTCGCAGATGCTCTGGCTGAGATCCTCAAGGAGGAACAACAAAATGCATAAAGATATTGCAACCCCTGTGAGAACGAAAGAAATATTGGATAAGTACGGCTTTTCTTTTAAAAAGAGCCTGGGACAGAACTTTCTGATCGATACCAATATCCTCAACCGGATTGTTGATCATGCAGAATTAACGGACGGAAGCGGCGCGATTGAAATTGGCCCTGGAATTGGCGCATTGACCGAACAGCTGGCGAAAAGAGCAGAAAAGGTTGTCGCTTTTGAGATTGACCAGCGCCTCCTCCCGATTTTGGAGGACACCCTTTCGCCATATCCCAATGTGAAAATCATCCATAGTGATGTCCTGAAAGCAGATGTCCATGCAGTCATGGAACAAGAATTTGCCCAATTTAAAGATGTGATGGTCGTTGCCAACCTGCCTTATTATGTGACGACACCGATCCTTATGAAGCTGCTCGAGGAAAGACTGCCGATCAGGGGAATCGTCTGCATGCTTCAAAAAGAAGTGGGAGACAGGATTTCAGCCAAGCCGGGGACAAAGGAATACGGTTCCCTTTCGATTGCTGTCCAGTATTACACGAAGGCAGAGACCGTGATGATTGTTCCGAAAACAGTATTCATGCCGCAGCCAAATGTCGACTCTGCGGTCATCCGGCTGACATTGCATGATGAGCCGCCTGTAAAAGTGACGGATGAAGCTTTCTTTTTCCATGTCACCAGGTCAAGTTTTGCCCAAAGACGAAAGACCATCCTGAATAACCTGACCAGCCAGCTCCCAGATGGAAAGCTGAAGAAAGAAAGTATACAAGCAGCGCTTCAGCAGGCAGGAGTGGAAGAATCGCGCCGGGGGGAAACTCTAACGATTGAAGAATTCGCACAATTGAGTAATGCACTGTATCCATATTTTCATTAAAGCTTAGGATTTTGTTCGAAAAGCAGTACGTAATACAGCTGTCAAAGGTCTGGAGACTCCAGGCCTTTTTTGCTGTTTCGGAATAAAATAAGAAGTTAAGGAATATATTTTGTTTTTTCAGGAATAAAACGCTGCGAGTCAGGAATATATCCAGAATCTAAGGAATATATCAGCAGAACTCAGGAATATGCTTCCTGGATGATACTCCGGAGCCTAAAAAGCACATGTCTATAGGTGTTTGCATATTTTATGAAAGAAAACCACTTAGCGCAGCCTGTGTGCGGGGCAATTGGAGTGAGGATGATGAATATTAACCTCATGGATATCGTCGGCAGGGTTTCGCATCAATGCGATATTATGTTCCGGGTAATCGATATCAGAGAGAATAATGGGAAAAAAATTGCGATATTATATGGTGAGGATTTCCGATTGATTGCGGATGCGCCCTATGAAGACCTGATCAAAATCGATCCGGGGATGCGCATGAGGCTGACAGAGGAATTCCGGTCACTTGAAGAACAATCATATAAGCTATTCCGGCAGGATGTTGATTTATTGCAGCAAAAACAGGAATATGAGTCGACCGAGGGTTACAGCAAATCATATAACTATTTTCAGATGCCTGGAAAGGTTCTCCATATTGATGGAGATCCAATTTATTTAAAAAAGTGCCTGACCTTATACGAAAAGGTTGGGGTTCCGGTTTATGGGTTTCATTGCAATGAAAAAGAAATGCCCGATAAGGTCGGGATGCTGATTGATTATTATCGGCCGGATATACTGGTCATCACCGGACATGATGCCTATTCAAAGTCGAAAGGCTCTATGGATGATATCAATGCCTACCGCCATTCCAAGCATTTTGTCCAGACGGTGAGGGAGGCACGAAAGAGAATTCCCCATCTTGACCAGCTCGTCATCTTTGCGGGTGCATGCCAGTCTCATTTCGAGTCGCTGATCCATGCAGGAGCCAATTTTGCCAGTTCGCCATCAAGAGTCAATATCCACGCGCTTGATCCAGTCTATATCGTCGCAAAAATCAGCTTTACCCCTTTCATGGAACGGATTAATGTATGGGATGTGCTGAGAAATACCCTGACGGGGGATAAAGGATTAGGCGGCATTGAAACAAAGGGAGTATTAAGGACCGGAATGCCATATAAGAAGAATTCGTCGGACTGATTTATATACGTCCGGCGTTTTTATTTCTTCATACATAATTTTCCGCAATACCGGCCACCCTAAAAATGTAGAAATTTAGAAGAAAAAGAAGACGAAAATATATTGACTTTTAAATTTAAGTACTGTTATAATTTATGTTTTTGTTTGACTAAAGTGTGTAAGCGTGTTATACTTTTATGTAGTGAGGTGGACCGAATGCCAAAAACATTATCGGATATCAAAAAAGCACTTGATTCAAACTTGGGAAAAAGACTTATGCTAAAGGCCAACGGCGGACGCAGAAAGACGATCGAACGTTCAGGCGTATTAGCGGAAACTTATCCTTCAGTTTTCGTCATTGAGCTTGACCAGGATGAAAATGCTTTTGAACGTGTTTCGTACAGCTACGCAGATGTATTAACTGAAACGGTTGAAATTACCTTCTTTGAAGATACAACAGGATCAATTGCTTTGAGCTAATCTATGCTCAAATGCAGTACAGGCAGTGAACTCTCGGGTTAGCTGCTTTTTATTTTGCCCATTTTTAAGAGGCAAAGGATAAATAAGGTGCACATGAAAATCTCCTTTACCCAGAATACTAAAAATACTGTGATGGTGAAAAGGAGATGGTAGTATTGGGCAGAAGAAGAGGAATTATGTCTGACAGGCTGAAGGAAGAGCTTGCGAAAGAGCTCGGCTTTTATGATGTCGTCCAAAATGAAGGATGGGGCGGAATCAGGGCCAGGGACGCGGGCAACATGGTAAAGCGGGCGATTGAGCTTGCTGAACAGCAGCTTGCGAACCAGAACCGCTGATTGTGAACGACATTCTTTGTAAACTGCCGTAAAACTGTTCCTGACAGTGACCAATATAATTCAGACCATCACGGTGCCGGGGCTATTGCTCCGGCTTTTTTGCGTTAGATTCCTGGAATCCTAATTCTTTGTGAAATGACTGTATTCGCCAATGAGCAAATGATAAAATAGAGGAATGTTTCTATAGAGGAGTCTTACTTATTTTACTTTCAGAGTGTATTGTTTAAATTCGATCATTGTCCAGCTCCAGCGCCTAACTCCTCGAGTCGCTTGTCTAGTGTTGCCTCCTAGAAACTCCGAAACTTCAACTCCGCCGGCAGAAGCAAAGAGCGCTTCTTTGTCGGAGTCTCCAGTTTCTGCGTTTCTGGGCAGTCGGCTATACTTTTCGATTTCGGTCCTGGCAATGAAGTCAAAGAGCGACTTCACTGCCAGGCCCTCCAGCGCTTGTCGGAGTTGACCAAGGCGCTTGCGCTTTTCTATTCTTTTTGTGGTAAAATAGGACAAAATGTGGAATTCGTGTAAAAGTAGGTGGAAGTAGTGAAGATTTTAGTGAAGGCGCCAGCAAAGATCAATTTATCACTTGATGTTTTGCATAAACGTCCGGACGGTTACCATGAGGTAGAAATGGTGATGACGACGATTGATCTGGCTGACCGCATTGAACTTAGTTTATTAGAAGAAGACAGGATCATGATCCATTCTCATAATCGATTTGTTCCGGATGACCAACGGAACCTTGCTTACCAGGCGGCCATACTGTTAAAAGAGAGGTTCCAGGTGAAAAAAGGTGTAATGATCGGGATTGAAAAAACCATCCCGGTAGCAGCTGGTCTTGCTGGCGGCAGCAGTGATGCAGCGGCGACATTAAGGGGATTGAACAAGCTGTGGAATCTTGGTTTGTCATTGGACGAGCTGGCGGTGCTTGGCGCAGAAATTGGTTCGGATGTTTCTTTCTGTGTGTACGGAGGAACAGCGCTTGCCACAGGGCGAGGGGAAATCATTGAAGAGCTGCCTGCGCCGCCAACATGCTGGGTCGTTTTGGCGAAGCCTTTTATTGGTGTATCAACAGCAGAAGTATATCGCCGCCTTAATGTAGAAAAAATTCAGCACCCGCCTACTAAAGAAATGATCTCTGCGATTGAAGAGGGTGATTTTAAAGGGGTCTGCAATAGTGTCGGCAATGTACTTGAGGATGTGACGCTATCCCTATATCCTGAGGTCGCCCAAATAAAGGATCAGATGAAGCGTTTCGGTGCAGATGCCGTGTTGATGAGCGGAAGCGGCCCCACCGTTTTTAGCCTGGTGGCCCACGATTCGCGCATGCATCGCATTTATAACGGACTACGCGGTTTTTGCGATCAAGTATTTGCGGTAAGGATGCTGGGTGAACGCCATACCCTTGATTAAATCCGTATAATGGTGTTATATTAACCTTAAATATTCGGATTTTGGAGGTTCTGGAATGAAATTTCGACGCAGCGAGCGTTTGATCGATATGACGACCTATTTACTGGAACATCCCCGTCAATTGGTGCCGTTAACCTATTTTGCGGAGAAGTATGGTTCAGCTAAGTCATCGATCAGCGAAGATCTCGGAATCATCAAAGAAACATTTGAACAAAGAGGAATTGGAGTTCTCCAGACTGTGCCGGGAGCCGCCGGAGGAGTGAAATTCCACGTCCATGTAAGTGATGAAAAGGCAAGGGCAGTCATTGATGAACTATGCAAGATCATGGCTACTCCTGATAGACTGCTTCCTGGTGGTTATCTCTTCATGAATGACATCCTTGGCAACCCTGCGATCGTCCAGGAGGTTGGACGCCTGCTGGCATCCGCTTATGCCGAAAAAGACATTGAAGTGGTTATGACTGTGGCGACGAAGGGAATCCCGATTGCTTATGCAGTCGCAAGCCATCTTAATGTCCCGGTTGTGATTGTCAGAAGGGACAGCAAGGTGACAGAAGGGTCTACGGTCAGTATCAATTATGTCTCCGGTTCATCTAAAAGGATCCAGACAATGGTGTTATCGAAGAGGAGCCTTGCAGAGGGTTCCAAGGTTTTAATTGTGGATGACTTCATGAAAGCAGGCGGAACAGTCAACGGCATGATCAACCTGCTGGAGGAGTTTAATGCAAAATTGGCGGGAATCGCAGTATTGGTGGAATCGGAAAACATCGAAGAGCGACTTGTTGATGAATATCTTTCACTCGTCCGTCTTTCCGACGTTGATGTTAAAGAAAGAAAAATTACCGTTAGTGAAGGAAATTACTTTGCCCGTAAAGAATAGTTGTTCAGACGAAAAAAATAATGGGGTGACAATATGAATATTGTACAAACTTCCAATGCACCAGCAGCAATCGGACCCTACTCTCAGGGAGTAGTGGTGAACAATCTTTTCTACAGCTCAGGCCAGATTCCATTGACTCCTGAGGGGGTAATGGTCGAAGGTGACATCCAGGCCCAGACACATCAGGTCTTCAAAAACCTAAAAGCTGTGCTGGAAGCTGCAGGAGCATCGCTTGAAACAGTCGTAAAGGCAACTGTGTTCATCAAGAATATGGATGAATTCGCTCAATTGAATGAAGTCTATGCTGAGTATTTCAATGAACATAAACCGGCACGCTCCACAGTCGAAGTGGCAAGATTGCCAAAAGACGCTCTGGTGGAAATCGAAGTAGTAGCGCTCGTTAAATAACGGGCGTTTTTTTTATGTTCACTAAGTAACGAGAGAACCCGAGTTTCGGTAACTTAGAAAAGATTCTCTGCCCGAAAAAGAGAGGGACCCCGAGTTACGGTCGCAGCCAAGAGATTTCTCCGCCCGAAAAAGAGAGAGACCTCGAGTTACGGTCGCAGCCAAGAGATTTCTCCGCCCGAAAAAGAGAGAGACCCCGAGTTACGGTCGCAGCCAAGAGATTTCTCCGCCCGAAAAAGAGAGAGACCCCGAGTTACGGTCGCAACCAAGAGATTTCTCCGCCCGAAAAAGAGAGAGACCCCGAGTTACGGTCGCAGCCAAGAGATTTCTCCGCCCGAAAAAGAGAGAGACCCCGAGTTACGGTCGCAGCCAAGAGATTTCTCCGCCCGAAAAAGAGAGAGACCTCGAGTTACGGTCGCAGCCAAGAGATTTCTCCGCCTGAAAAAGAGAGAGACCCTGAACAATTAAAGTTCAACTCTAACCCTCAACAAATAGAATCGGATAATTTAACATTTATAATACAAAAACGTTTTCTATTAAGAAACTCAAAAAGAAAATAACAAGTAGTTTTTTAGAAAAAATTGTAGATTCGTCAATAGCTGAAAAGGCCTATTTTATAAGGGTTTGGGGAATTGTAAAGGCTTTCCCTATGAAAAAGTTCACAAAATTGACCTATTTTTTCAAAAAAATTTTCTTGTAAAAGAAGGAGTTTTGATTTCAACGTGGAATTATTTAACTAGAATTTTATCTATTTGTAAAGGTGGTGAACAGAATGGAAGTAACTGACGTAAGATTACGCCGCGTTAATACAGATGGACGGATGAGAGCGATCGCTTCCATCACGCTTGACAACGAGTTTGTTGTCCATGATATCAGGGTGATTGATGGAAACAACGGCCTATTTGTTGCAATGCCAAGTAAGCGCACTCCTGATGGCGAGTTCCGTGATATCGCGCATCCGATCAACTCGGGTACACGCGGAAAGATTCAGGACGCTGTTTTGGCAGAGTACCACCGTTTGGGTGAATTGGAAGTTGAATTCGAAGAAGCTGGCGCTTCCTAGAACATAAAAGTGCATAACATCAAGAGCCTGCTGCATAAGTTAGGCTCTTTTTTATTTCCCCGGTTTATCCGCAAGCTAAACCTATTCTCATAAAAATTTATCCATCTATTTGGAAAAATACCTTCCCCCCTAAACTGACAAATAATTGTACTTGTTCTTCTATTCTTGAAATGGCCGGCTATTTAAGATATATTCGTAATGGATAAAAAGGTAAATTGGAGGCCTGCTAATGTCTAATCGTTATGCAATCATTTTAGCAGCCGGTCAGGGAACAAGAATGAAGTCCAAGTTGTATAAGGTGCTTCACCCTGTATGCGGCAAGCCAATGGTACAGCATGTAATTGACCAGGTGAAAAGTCTTGATATAAACGAAATCGTGACCATTGTCGGTCATGGCGCCGAAAAGGTGAAAGAGCAGCTTGGCGAGGATAGCCAGTATGCCTTGCAGGCGGAACAGCTGGGAACAGCCCATGCTGTACAGCAAGCGAGTGAAATGCTTGCAGATAGGGAAGGGGTCACCATTGTTGTCTGCGGTGATACTCCGCTGATTAAGGGAGAAACAATGGAAGCTCTTTTCAAGCACCATGAAGAGACAAGCGCCAAAGCGACCATCCTGACTGCAAGAGCGGAAGACCCAACTGGCTACGGCCGTATCGTCCGGAATGCAGAAGGCTTTGTCGAAAAAATTGTCGAGCACAAGGATGCGAATGAGCAGGAAAGAACCATCAATGAAATTAACACAGGTACGTACTGCTTCGATAACAAAATGCTATTCGAAGCGATCCAGAATGTATCAAATGATAATGTTCAGGGGGAATACTATCTTCCTGATGTCATCGAAATCCTGAAAAACCAGGGTGAAACTGTATCAGCATACGTTACGGATAATTTCGCTGAAACGCTTGGCGTAAATGACCGTGTTGCACTTGCCGAGGCAGAGCGCACGATGAAAAAGCGAATCAATGAGTTCCATATGCGCAATGGTGTTTCGATTATCGATCCTGATAATAGCTATATTGGACCTGATGTATCAATCGGACAGGACACAGTCATTTTCCCGGGAACGACACTTTCCGGCAGCACAGTCATCGGATCTGAATGCCAGATTGGACCAAATACTGAAATTAGCAGCTGTGAGATTGGAAACAATACAGTTATCCGTCAATCAGCGGCCTTTGACAGCAAGATTGGCTCTGAAGTCAATATTGGGCCTTTTGCACATATCAGGCCTGCTTCTGATATCCATGATGAAGTGAAGATCGGCAATTTCGTCGAAATTAAAAAAGCGGTATTCGGCAAAGGAAGCAAGGCTTCCCACCTGAGCTATATCGGTGATGCAGAAGTTGGCGCTGATGTGAATATCGGCTGCGGATCGATCACAGTGAATTATGATGGCAAAAATAAATTCCTGACCAAGATTGAGGATGGCGTATTCATTGGCTGTAATTCAAATCTTGTTGCACCAGTGAAAATCGGCAAAGGCGCATATGTTGCGGCCGGTTCGACGATCACTGAAGATGTCCCAGGTGAAGCACTTGCGGTAGCACGTGCCCGCCAAGTCAACAAAGAAGATTATGTAGGGAAAATGAACGTAAAGAAATAAGAGTCTTGGAGGTCCCCAATGTCAAACCAGTATCTTGATCCAAATTTGAAGGTTTTTTCACTTAACTCAAACGTAGAACTAGCCCAGGAAATCGCGCAAGTCATCGGAGTCGAGCTCGGAAAATGTTCTGTATCCCAGTTCAGCGATGGAGAAATCCAGATCAATATCGAAGAAAGTATCCGTGGCTGTGATGTATATGTCATCCAGTCTACCAGCTCTCCAGTAAATGAGAACATCATGGAATTGCTGATCATGATTGATGCATTGAAGCGTGCATCAGCTAAAACAATCAATATTGTTATGCCTTATTATGGATATGCACGTCAGGACCGCAAAGCCCGTGCCCGTGAACCAATCACAGCTAAGCTTGTAGCGAACCTGCTTGAGACTGCCGGTGCTACCCGCGTAATCACGCTTGATCTTCACGCTCCGCAAATTCAGGGCTTCTTCGATATTCCAATCGATCACCTGATGGGTGTGCCAATTCTTTCTGAACACTTCAAAAGCAAGGAATTGAATGGCGACGTCGTCATTGTTTCTCCTGACCATGGCGGAGTTACTCGTGCAAGAAAGATGGCTGAAAGGCTGAAAGCGCCGATTGCGATCATCGATAAGCGCCGTCCAAAGCCGAATGTTGCTGAAGTTATGAATATCGTTGGTAACATCGAAGGCAAGATTGCGATCCTGATTGATGATATCATTGATACAGCCGGCACCATTACATTAGCGGCAAATGCCCTCGTTGAGAATGGAGCACTAGAAGTGTACGCTTGCTGTACGCACCCTGTATTGTCAGGTCCGGCGATTGAGCGTATCGAAAACTCTAAGATTAAAGAACTGGTAGTGACAAATACAATTGCGCTTCCGGAAGAAAAGCGCATTGGAAAGATCGATCAGCTGTCTGTTGCTCCACTGATTGGGGAAGCGATTATCCGCGTCCACGAAGAGCAATCCGTCAGCACATTGTTTGATTGATTTTATAAAGGGATTACAGGTTTGCCAATCGGCAAGCCTACTCTTGTTTCTGATTGCTTTTACAAACGAACTGGGCTAACCAATGCGCTTCCGCTTTTTCATGCCTTTCCGCAGGAGAAGATGAAGCTGCCAAGATAAGCACGTTATTGTGACAGGTTTTAAGGATAAAGGTCCAAAGCTGTCAAAAAACCCTCGTTATTGTGACAGGTTTTAAGGATAAAGGGTCAAGGCTGTCAAGAAACCCTCGTTATTGTGACAGGTTTTAAGGATAAAGGGTCAAAGCTGTCAAGAAACCCTCGTTATTGTGACAGGTTTTAAGGATAAGGGTCCAAAGCTGTCAAAAAAACCTCGTTATTGTGACAGGTTTTAAGGATAAAGGGTCAAGGCTGTCAAGAAACCCTCGTTATTGTGACAGGTTTTAAGGATAAAGGTCCAAAGCTGTCAAAAAACCCTCGTTATTGTGACAGGTTTTAAGGATAAAGGTCCAAAGCTGTCAAGAAACCCTCGTTATTGTGACAGGTTTTAAGGACAAAGGGTCAAAGCTGTCAAGAAACCCTCGTTATTGTGACAGGTTTTAAGGATAAAGGGTCAAAGCTGTCAAGAAACCTTCGTTATTGTGACAGGTTTTAAGGATAAAGGGTCAAGGCTGTCAAGAAACCCTCGTTATTGTGACAGGTTTTAAGGACAAAGGGTCAAAGCTGTCAAGAAACCCTCGTTATTGTGACAGGTTTTAAAGATAAAGGATCAAACCTCTCAAGAACCTGAAGCAATTTACTGTGCAGAGCGAAAGGGCCATGTTAATAAAAGCGTTTTAAAAAAGTAAAACGTTTAGACCTTCCTGTTTTGGGGCATTTTTTATATAGACAAGTACTAACGAAATAGGAAGGGGACAAAATCATGGGTGCATTATTGAAAGCAAATGAACGCACAAATGCTCAACGTTCTGCCTTGAGGAAATTACGTCAAGAGGGGAAAATCCCGGCTGTCGTATACGGAAGGAATACAGAAAATCAGTCGATTTATATTGACAGTATCGAATTTATTAAAACGATTCGTGAAAATGGCAGAAATGGTGTTATATCGCTTGATGTCAATGGCAAACAGCAGGACGTCATGCTTACTGATTACCATCAGGACCATGTTAAAAATGAAATTTTGCATGCGGATTTTCTTGCGGTGGACAAGAGTTCTAAGGTGCATACGAGCGTCAGGGTGAACCTGGTCGGCGAGGCAGCGGGTGTGAAGGATGGAGGCGTCCTTCAGCAGCCGCTCCATGAGGTGAATATCACAGCGACACCGGGAAATATTCCGGATTCGATCGATGTGGATGTCACGAACCTTCAGGTCGGAGAGAATTTGACTCTGGCTGATGTTAAAACAGGAAACTATGAATTAAATGATGATGAAAGCACGGTAATCGTTTCAATCCTTCCTCCTAAGGTGGAAGAAGAAATCAACTCCGGTGAAGAACAAGAACCAGGAGACCCTGAAAATGAAGAAGGAAGAGAAACGGAAGCAAGCGGAGAATAAAGATGCAATGGACGTAGCCTGAAAGGGTTACGTCTTTTGCGGTTTTCATGTACATTAGAAAAGGATGGTTTTTCTGGCAGCCCCTGCATCGAGGGGAAGCCTAAAACCTTAAGTTTTTGGTTAGGGGTGTGGAAAGTTGAAATTATTCGTGGGGCTTGGGAATCCAGGAAGACAATATGACCAGACTAGGCATAATATCGGCTTTGAGGTCATTGATGAATTATCCAAACGGTGGAATATCCCGTTGGATCAGGCAAAACATAAAGGGCTTTATGGAAAGGGATTTGTGGGCGGAGAAAAGGTCATTCTTTTGAAGCCGTTAACCTATATGAATCTGTCTGGTGAATCAATCAGGGCGGTTATGGATTTTTATGATATAGATGTGGAAGATTTAGTCGTGATTTACGATGACCTGGATATGCCTACAGGCAGGATTCGTTTGCGTCAAAAGGGCAGTGCAGGGGGCCATAATGGAATAAAATCCACTATCGCCCATACAGGCACACAGGAATTCAAAAGGATCAGGGTGGGCATAAGCCGTCCGACGAATGGAATGGCGATCACGGATTGGGTGCTTGGCCGTTTTACCGCAGAGGAGAAGGACCAGATGAATGAAGCTGTGGTGAAATCCGCAGATGCTTGTGAAGCATGGATCAAGAAGCCGTTCCTGGAAGTCATGAATACGTTTAATCAGTAAAATACATCAGGGAAGAGAGTACACGAAATCATTTCAATCTTCTGATTAAGTAATATAATGTTAAAATAGAATCATACAATAGGCTAAGTGCATAAGTTCCTCACAACGGGTCAATAATGAATAATGACTTAAATTGGGAGGGACGGGCATGGCTATACATTATCATTGCCGTCATTGCGGCACGAATATTGGCTCATTGGACAGGTTGTCTGTCCACAGTGAAAGCTTAGGGTTGCACAAGCTGACAGAGGAAGAACGCCAGGAAATGGTTTCTTACTCAGGTGATGGCGACATTCATATAAAATCGATTTGTGAAGATTGTCAGGAAGCCCTGGAACGCAACCCGGACTTCCACCAGCATGACTACCTGATTCACTGACAAGCTTTGGATTCCACATCCAAAGCATTTTTCTGTTTACAATATTCACTATCTTGAAGTGATCATAGGCTCTGATCAGCCGGTTTCTCTTAAACCGTTAGACCCGGAATGAATATCAACAGCCATGTTTAATAAAGCCAAGTTAAAAGATTAGGATTTTTAAAAAGAGAGGGAGAGGTTTGGATGCAGGGGCTGAAAGCTCTTTTTAGTCATCAGGATGATGTCCAATCTGTCATTTCCGGAATGGATGCGGGTCTCAGGGAACAGCTCGTTGCAGGCCTGTCCGGTTCGGCAAGGACGGTTTTTTTAGCGGCGATTTACGAACAGACGAAGCGTCCCGTCCTGATTGTGACACATAATTTATTGCAAGCTCAAAAGCTATATGATGACATGGTGAATTTAGTAGGGGAAAATGACGTCTATCTTTATCCCGCCAATGAACTGATTGCTGCTGAAATCAGCATATCCAGTCCTGAGCTTAAGGCGCAGCGGATCGAAGCCTTGAATCATTGGAGCAAAAAGAAAACGGGGATTGTGATTGTCCCAATGGCGGGTTTGAGAAAACTACTGCCACCGAAGGAGCTTTGGTCAAAATTCCAGATGTCATTTAAGGTTGGCGAAGAAATTGAACTGGAATCCATATTGAACCGCTTCGTCAGCATGGGCTATGTACGGGCGGAAATGGTGTCCGCCCCTGGGGAATTCAGTGTCCGCGGCGGAATCATTGATATCTACCCGCTTACTTCTTCGGATCCGATCAGGATCGAACTGTTTGACACGGAGGTAGATTCAATCCGGACGTTCTCGCTTGAGGATCAGCGGTCAAAGGAAAAAATGAAAGCCGTGGCGATCGGGCCTGCGACGGAAAACCCGATAGAGCATGAACAGCTGGACCGGATGGTTTCAGGCATCAAGGAAGGCCTGGCGAAAAGCCTTAAAAAGCTCAAGGATGACAAAGCGAAGACGCTGATGTCACAGAATATCGGCTATGAACTGGAACAGCTCCGCAACGGGCAAAAACCGGATCAAGTGTTCAAATACTTATCGATTGCATACGAAAAGCCTCAAAGTTTAATAGATTACTTGCCGTCGAATGGTTTTCTGTTTATTGATGAAATCAGCAGGGTGCAGGAGATGAACGAGTCGCTCAGCAAGGAAGAAGCGGAATGGTATACAAGCCTCCTGGGCGAAGGGCAGATCATCCATGATTTGAAAATTTCTCACCATCTTCCTGACTTGATGAGTAAAACCCAAAAGCCAATTGTCTATTTATCGTTATTTTTACGGCATGTGCCAAACACGAGTCCGCAGAATATCATCAATATCTCCTGCAAACCGATGCAGAACTTCCATGGGCAGATGAATGTGCTGAAAGGCGAAGTCGACCGTTGGCGCAAAGGGAATTATGCAGTCATTTTTGTCGGTCCGGATGCCGAAAGGGTGAAGAAGCTCGAGCGTGTCCTCGAAGACTATGAGATTGATGCGGTAAAGGTGGGCAGCAAGCAGGAATTGCTGCCAGGGAAGGTGCAGATCATCCAGGGAAGCCTGAATACCGGCTTCGAATTCCCGATCCAAAAGATTGCCGTGATCACGGAAGAGGAGCTTTTCAACAAGAAAACAAAGAAGCCGGCAAGACGGCAGAAGCTTTCGAATGCAGAGCGGATCAAAAGCTATTCAGAACTGAAAATCGGCGACTATGTCGTCCATGTCAATCATGGAATCGGGAAATACCTTGGCATTGAAACGCTTGTCATCAATGGTGTCCATAAGGATTATCTTCACATCCGCTATCAAGGGACGGATAAGCTGTATGTCCCTGTAGAGCAGATTGACCTTGTCCAGAAGTATGTGGGCTCTGAAGGGAAAGAGCCAAAGGTCTACAAGTTGGGCGGAAGCGACTGGAAGCGTGTCAAGAGCAAGGTGCAATCCTCTGTCCAGGATATTGCCGATGATCTGATCAAGCTATACGCAGAGCGTGAGGCGAGTGTCGGCCATGCTTATTCACCGGATGGCGAAATGCAGCGCGATTTTGAATCGTCCTTCCCCTATCAGGAAACAGAGGACCAAATCCGTTCCATCCATGAAATCAAGCGGGATATGGAGCGTGAAAGACCGATGGACCGCCTGCTGTGCGGAGATGTTGGCTATGGGAAAACAGAGGTGGCCATCAGGGCAGCATTCAAAGCAATTGCAGACGGGAAGCAGGTCGCATTCCTCGTGCCAACGACCATCCTGGCACAACAGCATTATGAAACACTTCGTGAAAGGTTCCAGGACTTCCCGATCAATATTGGCCTGATGAGCAGGTTCCGCACACGCAAGCAGCAAACGGAGACAATCAAGGGCTTGAAAGCGGGAAGCGTCGATATTGTCGTCGGTACCCACAGGCTTTTATCAAAGGAAATCACTTATCGTGACTTGGGCTTGCTGATCATCGATGAAGAACAGCGGTTTGGGGTCACCCATAAAGAAAAGATCAAGCAACTGAAGACGAATGTCGATGTCCTAACATTGACAGCGACGCCGATCCCGAGAACGCTGCATATGTCGATGCTTGGAGTCAGGGACCTGTCCGTCATCGAAACACCGCCGGAAAACCGTTTCCCTGTCCAGACATATGTCATGGAATATAACGGGGGACTCGTCCGTGAAGCGATTGAACGGGAACTGGCGAGGGACGGACAAGTATACTTCCTATATAACCGTGTCGAGGACATTGAACGGAAAGCAGAAGAGATTTCCATGCTCGTCCCGGATGCACGCGTTACGTTTGCCCACGGCCGGATGACTGAAAATGAACTTGAATCGGTGATGCTTGGTTTCCTTGAAGGTGAATACGATGTCCTTGTCAGTACGACGATCATCGAAACAGGTGTGGATATCCCGAATGTGAACACCTTGATTGTTTATGATGCCGATAAAATGGGACTTTCCCAGCTATACCAGCTGCGTGGAAGGGTTGGACGCTCCAACAGGGTGGCCTATGCCTATTTCACCTACAGGAAGGACAAAATTCTTACTGAAGTGGCGGAAAAGCGCCTGCAGGCCATCAAGGAGTTCACTGAACTCGGCTCCGGGTTTAAAATCGCGATGCGTGACCTGTCGATCCGCGGTGCCGGAAATCTGCTTGGTGCCCAGCAGCATGGCTTCATTGATTCAGTCGGTTTTGATCTATATTCACAAATGCTCAAGGAAGCCATCGAAGAACGCAAGCCTGAAAAAGAACAGATTCGCAAGCCTTCAATTGAAATCGACCTGGAGCTTGATGCCTATATCCCGGACAGCTATATTTCCGATGGCCATCAAAAAATCGAAATGTATAAGCGATTCCGCGGTATCGAGACATTGAAGGATATCGATGAATTGAAAGAAGAGATCACCGACCGCTTTGGGGATTATCCGCAGGAGGTTGGAACCTTATTCAAGGTGGCAGAGCTTAAGGTATATGCCATTACCGCAGGAGTGGAATCAATCAAACAGGCGAAGCAGGATGTGACGATCCTGTTATCAGAGGATGGAAGCACCCGGATTGACGGACAGAAGGTATTCAAGCTGAGCAGCAAGTACAGGAATGCTGTCGGGCTTGGCATGGAAGGCAACAAGCTAAAGATGGTTGTCCATACAAAAGCATTGAAGGACAATCGTTGGTTCGACATTACTTTCGAGATGGTTAAGGGACTGCACGACTCCCAAAAGGAACAGGAAAATACAGTATCCTGATATGTGGAAATATTTTGTAATACAAATGTAAAACAAGAAGGTGTTTCAAAAAAGATAGACAAGGGTAATTTTTGTGTGTACGCAAAAGTTGACTGGAAGGTTTATCCGTTTTTGGCACCTTTATCACTTCAAAGAAAATAATGATGAGAAGTGTATAGAACTTTCCATATGAAAGATACTAAGTTCAAATCTTGGTAAAGATGATGAATAAAGCCATTATCGCTACCAAAAAAATAATCATCAGATGAAAGTGAGGCAACGTTGGATGAAAGCAACTGGTATTGTTCGTCGAATCGATGATTTAGGTCGTGTCGTTATTCCTAAAGAAATTAGGAGAACCCTTCGTATTCGTGAAGGAGATCCACTTGAGATTTTCGTGGACCGTGATGGTGAGGTAATCCTTAAGAAGTATTCACCAATCAGCGAGCTGAGCGATTTTGCGAAGGAGTATGCAGAAGCGCTGTATGACAGCCTTGGCAACCCGGTTCTGATCTGCGATCGAGATACTTATATCGCAGTGGCGGGCGGTTCCAAGAAGGACTACCTGAATAAAAACATCGGTGAACTAGTCGAGAAGACAATGGAAGACCGTACTTCCTCGCTTGTGAACCAGCAATCTAACTTCGCGCTTGTTGACGGTAATGAAGAGTCTATTTCTTCTTATACAATCGGGCCGATCATCGCTAACGGAGACCCAATTGGGGCCGTAATCATCTTCTCTAAAGAAGGGTCACTAGGAGATGTTGAACAAAAAGCAGTGGAAACTGCTGCAGGCTTCCTTGCAAGACAGATGGAGCAATAATCGAGAGTTTTAACCGTATTTTCTATCATACCTGAATGGGGCAGCTGACAAAGCTGCCTTTTTTCATGCCCTGATTTATTACGGCTATTTTACAATTGATAAAATGGCTTCGTGGCTTGGAGCCGTCATGTTCATGCTATGATATAATACGTTTGAAACTGAAATTGGAAGGAGATGGGCGATGAAGCCCGTTGCAGATTCAAACGAATTGATGAAGGGAGCCATGGTCCTTACACTGGCAGCCCTGGTTACAAAAATATTAAGCGCTGTATACCGTGTCCCGTTCCAGAACATTGTCGGAGACATTGGCTTTTATATTTATCAGCAGGTATATCCCTTTTTTGGCATTGTCATGGTTTTATCTACATATGGATTTCCTGTGATCATTTCTAAATTATACACGGAGGAGCAGGCTGCTGGTCATCATGGCAGAGCGGACAGGCTGTTGGCCATCTCGCTTGTGTTTCTCAGCTTGATCGGGGTGCTGCTTTTCCTCTTCTTCTTTTTTGGTGCGTCATGGATTTCCGGTAAAATCGGAGACCCTGAATTAACTCCACTATTCAAAGTCGTATCGATCCCATTTTTGCTCTTCCCGTTCATCTCTGTGTTCCGAGGTTACTTTCAGGGGAAGGGAAATATGGTTCCGACAGCGATTTCCCAGGTTTCGGAACAATTCATCCGTGTTGCGACCATCCTGATTTTATCAGCATTCTTTGTACGCCAAGGTTTCTCACTTTATGTAACGGGAGCCGGCGCTGTATTCGGATCAGTAACTGGGGGCCTGATCTCTGTGCTGCTGCTTGGCTTTTATTTCTGGAAAAATAGAGGCGGAGACCCATTCAAGCATTTTCAGTCCAAAGACCTGTTCCATGACACAGCCTGGGCCGTAAAAGCTCTTGTTGTCCAGGGCCTTGCGATCAGCGTCAGTGGCATGCTGTTGATCCTGTTCCAGCTTGCGGACTCATTGAATATGTATTATTCCTTGCTGGATACAGGGCTGACGGCAGACGAAGCAAAGTCGGCAAAAGGGATTTTTGACCGTGGACAGCCGCTCATCCAGCTGGGTGCTGTTGTTGCTACATCGATGTCATTGAGTCTTGTACCAGCTATTTCCGGGGACAAATCAAGTGATCGTCATGAGGGAATCCTCGCGAAAGTCAGGCTGGCGCTTCAGACAAGCCTGGTTTTTGGCGCAGCAGCTGCGGTGGGATTATCCAGCATCATGGTCCCGGTGAATATCATGCTGTTTAAGAATGCCGCTGGATCAAATGTCCTGGCAGTCCTAAGCCTGATGATTTTATTTGCCTCTGTCATCTTGACGATCATGAGCATCCTTCAGGGTCTTGATCACTCGCTGTTCCCGGCAGCAGTCGTTATTGCCGGATTCGGCATGAAATATATATTGAATCTTATCCTGATCCCGAATTTTGGGACGATGGGAGCTGCCTGTGCCACCCTGCTAGCCATGCTGGCTGTCATGATGGTCCTGATTGCAAAATTGCGGCGCGAACTTGGCGGGCCTGTTTTATCACTCGTATTTATCGGGAAAATCCTGCTATCCTCGGCTGTTATGGCTGTTATTTTGCGATTCTTCCTGTTTATAACAGATTTCGGTTATGGATATATTGAACCTGACAGACTCGGAGCTATTTTCCAGGCATTAAGCTCAGTGGCTGTTGGGGCACTTGTTTATTTTTTAGTGCTGATTAAAACGAGGGCTTTGACTGAAGATGAGCTGGCGACCCTGCCATTCGGAAGCCGGATTGTTCAGCTGTTCTCCAGGTAATGCTTAATTTTAAGAAGGAGGAAGCAGGAAATGACGAAAAAGATTGTCATCATCGGGCTGGGCGCTGGCGACCTCGACCAGCTGCCGCTTGGTGTATATAGAAAATTGCAGCA
Source organism: Mesobacillus sp. AQ2 (assembly GCF_030122805.1). NCBI lineage: Bacteria > Bacillati > Bacillota > Bacilli > Caryophanales > Bacillaceae > Mesobacillus > Mesobacillus sp. AQ2. The sequence continues at coordinate 71,591 of NZ_CP126080.1, forward strand.
GGAGAAGAACCTGTTTTTACGGACAAAGGAGCATCCGGTGGTTGCTGAGCTCGAGAAAGAGGGCATGCAGTTTCAATCGTTCGACACAGTCTATGAGAAGCATGACCAGTTTGCGGATGTATATGAGGAAATCACTGAGTTTTTGCTGGCAGAAGCAGACAAGGAACCTGTAACTTATGCTGTTCCCGGACATCCTTTGATTGCGGAGCGGACCGTGCAGCTATTGCTTGAACGAGGTCCGGAACGTGAAACGGAAATTGAGATCGGAGGCGGCCAAAGCTTCCTTGATGCGATGTTCCAGTCGCTGGCGATTGATCCAATCGATGGATTCCAGCTGCTTGACGGCACTGCTCTGTTAAAAGAAGACCTCCTGCTGAAAAGCCATACAATCATCGGCCAGGTGTATGATGTGTTTGTAGCCTCTGAAGTGAAGCTGACGTTGATGGAAAAATTGCCGGATGACTACGAGGTATACATCGTCACGGCAGCAGGAAGCAGTGGGGAAGTAATTAAAAAGGTTCCATTATATGAACTTGACCGGGAGATGGAATTGAGCAATCTGACATCGGTATATGTTCCTCCGGTTGAAGAGGAACAGATTTTATACAAGGATTTCCGGAAGCTGCGTGGAATTATATCAGAACTGAGGGGTCCAAACGGCTGCCCTTGGGATAAAAAACAAACCCATCAGTCCTTGAAGAAATACTTAATTGAAGAATCATACGAGCTGCTCGAAGCCATCGACAATGACGATATTGACCATATGATAGAGGAATTGGGAGATGTGCTGCTGCAGGTCATGCTTCATGCCCAGATTGGCGAGGATGAAGGATATTTCTCCATTGACGATGTCATCGAAGGGTTATCATCAAAGATGGTTCGCAGGCATCCACATGTTTTTGGCGACAAGACTGCAGAAAATGAAGAGGATGTCATGCGCAACTGGCAGGAAATCAAGGAGCAGGAAAAAGGCGGCGCCGTAAAATCATTGCTAGAGGGAGCCGGCAAAGGGCTGCCAAACCTGCTGAAGGCTTATGAACTGCAAAAAGAAGCAGCAAAAGTCGGCTTTGACTGGAAGACAGTTGCCCCTATCCTGGATAAAGTTAAGGAAGAAATAGAGGAGCTGTCAGCTGAAATAAGCGGGAACGGCCGGTTTGATGACATTCAGCTTGAATACGGAGACATGCTGTTTGCACTCGTAAACTTTGCAAGGCATTACGATATTAATCCGGAAGAAGCGTTATACAAAACAAACCAGAAATTCATACGGCGTTTTGCTTTCATCGAAGAGAAGGCAGCTGAAAAGGGCCGGAAGCTCGAGGACCATTCCCTGGATGAGCTGGACGCTTATTGGGACGAAGCTAAGAAAAAAGGATTGTAAGGTAAATCAAACCAATTTTTAAAAAGGGGTTTAACTGTGATGAGGCTGGATAAATTTTTAAAGGTGTCAAGATTGATCAAAAGAAGAACATTGGCAAAGGAAGTATCGGACCAGGGAAGGATTTCCATCAACGGTGTTCCGGCAAAAGCGAGCACCAATGTAAAAGCGGGCGATGAACTGGCGATCCGTTTTGGACAGAAAGTGGTTTCCGTCAAAATTGAGCGGATCCAGGAGAATTCCCGTAAGGAAGACGCGGCTGAAATGTATACAATCCTTGGGGAAGAGCGAATCCCGGGGGACGACGAAGAGTAAACCTGGCTTCGTTGGAAGGCTTGTTCTATTCTGCCTTATCCAATCATAAACATGTACAAAAGTGCATTATGATTGTGAGGGGTTAAGATGAGCCAATATTATGAAACGAATCAGACAAAGAGCAACTTGCCGGATCACGATTTAGTGATGAGAGGCAGACGGACATTGGAAATCACAGGAGTAAAGCAGGTTGAAAGTTTTGATAACGAAGAGTTCCTGCTGGAAACGGTCATGGGGTTCCTGGCGATCAAAGGCCAGAATCTGCAAATGAAGAATCTGGATGTCGACAAGGGTGTCGTCTCGATCAAGGGGAAAATCTTCGATCTGGTCTATCTAGATGACCAGCATGGGGAGAAAGCTAAAGGGTTCTTTAGCAAGTTATTCCGATGACACTGTCGACCCAATTTTTGACGATGCTCGCCATGATTGGGATGGGCAGCCTATTCGGAGCTTCACTTGATACGCATAACCGGTTCCTGAAAAGGTCGAAGCGGAAATCCTGGATTGTCTTCATCAATGACATCCTGTTCTGGGTATTCCAGGGTTTGTCGATTTTTTATGTGTTATTTTCAGTAAATATGGGAGAATTGCGTTTTTATATTTTCCTGGCATTATTATGCGGCTTTGCTGCCTATCAAAGCCTATTCAAGAAAACGTACCTAAAGGTGCTCGAGCGCGCGATTTCTATCACCATCAATATCTATTTGTTCTTCGTGAAGGCTGTCAGGCTGCTCATAGTCAGGCCGCTGCAAATGCTGGCCGCCACTGCTCTATCACTCGTGCTCATTACGGGGAGAGGCCTTTATGTTCTGTTAAAATGGCTTCTTTCCGTTTTATTGTGGCTGCTGAAAAACATCATTTGGAAGCCAGTTAAGATGATTTTCCTACTTTTTTGGAAACTTTTGCCGAAAACAGTTAAAAAAAGCGTCGAGAAGTTATATAATAAATTGGCAGGATTTCTAATTATAGTAAAGAATTATTCTACTAAGCCGATAAAATGGATAAAGAACTTAAAAAAATAGGCAGTTTTAAACACGGCCTAAAATAAATGTAAGGAGGACTGCGGGGAATGAGTGTCATCAGGAAAAAGAACATAGCCAGGATTGAAAATCAATATGTACAGCAGCGTGAAAAAGCAGGTATAGCTGAAACCAGGAAGCGGAAACTGCTATTCAGGCGCCTCGCAGTCTTTGCTTTATTCGCATCGATCATCTCCTATTTGATGATCTCCACCTTCATTTCCCAGACGGCAGCGCTGGAAAAGAAGCAGGAGGACAAAACTCAGCTTGAGCAAAAGTTAGCAAACCTCCAGAAAAGGCAGGAAATTCTGGATGAGGAAATTGTCAAATTGAACGATGACGAATACATAGCGAAGCTTGCCCGCAAGGAATACTTCCTATCTGAAAAGAATGAAATCATCTTCAACCTTCCTAAAGAGAAAAAGGACTCCCAAGATTCGCCTTATTGACACTCTTTTTTTATATTCTGTATAATATAAGGTAAGTATGATTTTTTTATATCTTTAAGGAGGCAAAACTTTTTTATGTCAATCGAAGTAGGCAGCAAGCTACAGGGAAAGGTAACAGGTATTACAAATTTCGGGGCGTTCGTGGAACTGCCGGGCGGTTCAACCGGACTCGTTCATATCAGTGAGGTTGCTGACAATTATGTCAAGGATATCAATGACCACCTCAAAGTAGGCGACCAGGTTGAAGTGAAGGTAATCAATGTTGAAAAAGACGGTAAAATTGGTTTATCTATCAAAAAAGCTGTTGACCGACCAGAACGACCAGAACGACCAGAACGACCTGCAAGACCAGAAAGAACTGATCGACCATACTCCCAGCGTCCACGTGGCGGCGGAAGAGGAAATGACAACCGAAATGCCCGTCCTGAAAATTTCGAGTCAAAAATGGCGAAATTCCTGAAGGACAGTGAAGACCGTTTGTCATCTCTGAAACGTGCTACCGAATCCAAGCGCGGTGGAAGAGGAGCCAGAAGAGGGTAACTTGCTGCTAAGTGAATATAAATAATAGCAGGTATTATGCTATACCAAGACAAGTCGATCGCTGGCTTGTCTTTTTGTTTTTTCTTAAAAAAGTGCTCATCTTACAATAAAAAACCTCGCTCCTTTAAAAGGAACGAGGTTTTTGCAGTGTTTATGACCCCTACGGGATTCGAACCCGTGTTACCGCCGTGAAAGGGCGGTGTCTTAACCGCTTGACCAAGGGGCCGTATATAGTTATGTGTCCAGCTTCGGCTCCTAGCTCCTCGAGTCGCTTCGGTCCGTCCGACGAAGTCAAAGTAAGACTTCACCAGCCGGCCCTCCAGCGCTTGTCGAAGCTAAGCAGTCGCCTGCGCTTTTCTAAGTAGCGGCGGAGGGGATCGAACCCCCGACCTTACGGGTATGAACCGTACGCTCTAGCCAGCTGAGCTACACCGCCATATTGGTATTGTTTTGAGGCACAAGAAATATAATACATAGATATTAAAATAGTGTCAATGGATTTTTTAAAAGAAAGATAAAAAAGTAACGAGGTAATTTTTAGCGGTCTCTGCAAAATTTCAACATGCGGCGAAAAATAATCCGTGGTTTTTCGAGGAATTGCTTTGTTTACGGGGAAATGAGTCGAACGAAAATTGGTAGCTTGTCCTTGTTTTTGACAAACTTCTGGATTGCTCCCTTTTATAATAATCAGCAACGATAAAAAAGTGGGGAGTGTATTTAATGCAAAAGGTAGAAAGGAACATGATGGAACCGATCGGTGAAGTTCATCTCGAGGAATCGCGATTCAGATTGGCAAAAGGCATGTCGAAGCTGCAATCCAAGATCGAAACCCTTTTCCTGAAAAAAGGCTATATATTCTTGTTCATTGGATTCTTGCTTGGCCGTGCCTTGATACTGGCACAATTAACCCCTTTTAGCCTTCCATTTTTTGCGGCCGTTTACCTCATCCGTAAAGACCGAGCCCCAATTGCACTGTTTGGACTGGTTGCTGGAGCCGCGACCCTATCTTTTACAGACGCGGTTTTCACCTTCGGCTCGGTATTCCTGTTCTTGCTTCTCTACAAACTGACAAAAAAGTGGATCAAGAACAATCTGAAAGTGCTTCCCTTCTATATATTTTTCACTATATTAATAGCCAAAATGTTGAAAGCTCTCATTTTGTCTGGAAATATTACAATGTATGAAGGGATGATGACAGGAGTCGAAGCAGGGCTGGGTTTGGTGTTGACATTCATTTTCCTGCAAAGCATTCCGTTGATGACCTCAAGTCTGCGCAAGCAATCTTTGAAAACAGAGGAAATTGTCTGTTTGATCATCATGCTTGCCTCTGTGATGACAGGAACAATTGGCTGGACCATTTATGACTTATCGGTCGAACACGTCATGTCCCGTTACTTGATCCTCATTTTTTCATTTGTCGCCGGAGCCACGGTGGGTTCTACAGTCGGTGTTGTAACAGGCCTGATTTTCAGTCTTGCGAATGTGTCTAGTTTTTACCATATGAGCCTGCTGGCATTTTCAGGTCTGCTCGGCGGCTTGCTGAAAGAAGGAAAAAAGCCGGGGGTAGCACTCGGACTGTTCATCTCCACACTTTTAATTGGCATGTATGGCGAGGGCGGGGGTGCCCTTAGCCAGACATTGACCGAGTCGGCTGCGGCTGTCCTGCTCTTTTTCCTGACTCCTCAATCACTTATGTCACGTATCGCCAAACATATTCCGGGAACAGCGGAGTACTCAGCAGAGCAGCAGCAATATATGAGAAAAATGAGAGATGTGACAGCACAGCGTGTCGTCCAGTTCTCGAATGTATTTGAAGCATTGTCGAAAAGCTTTTCGACTTTGCAGGTCCAGGATGAAACGATTGAAACAGATCGCGATATGGATTATTTCTTGAGCAATGTCACCGAAAAGACATGCCAGACTTGTTTTAAGAAAGACCATTGCTGGACAAGGAACTTTAATACAACCTATGACTATATGAGCGAAATTATGCAGGAGATGGATCAAAATTCCGGTGCAGTGCCCCAGAAACTATCCCGGGATTGGGACAAGCATTGCACGAGATCGAAAAAAGTTCTTGAAATCATGCAGCAGCAGCTGACCTATTACCAGGCCAACCGTAAGCTGAAAAAGCAGGTTCAGGAAAGCAGGCGGCTTGTTGCCGATCAATTGCTGGGTGTATCAGAAGTCATGGGCGATTTCGCCAAGGAAATCCAGCGTGAGCGTGAGAACCACTCCAAGCAGGAAGAGTTGATTCTGGAGTCTCTGCAGGATTTTGGCATTCATATCGAGCATGTGGAAATCTATAGCCTTGAACAGGGCAATGTGGATATCGATATGACCATTCCATATTGCCAGGGACATGGGGAATGCGAAAAGCTGATCGCGCCGATGCTGTCAGATATCCTCAAGGAAAACATCGTCGTCAATTCGGAAGAATGTTCGACATTCCCGAACGGTTTTTGCCATGTGACATTCCGTTCTGCCAAAGCTTTTGTCGTTTCGACTGGAGTGGCGCATGCCGCCAAAGATGGAGACCTTGTTTCCGGGGACAGCTATTCGACCATTGAACTGAGCGGCGGGAAGTTTGCGATTGCCATCAGTGACGGAATGGGCAATGGGGAAAGAGCACATTCAGAGAGCAGGGACACACTGTTATTGCTGCAGCAAATCCTGCAATCTGGAATTGAAGAAAAAGTGGCAATCAAGTCAGTGAACTCCATTTTATCGTTAAGAACAACAGATGAAATATTCTCGACCCTGGACCTCGCTATGATTGACCTGCAAAATGCATCGACAAGATTCCTGAAAATCGGTTCGACCCCGAGTTTCATCAAGCGCGGCTCCAAGGTAATGAAGGTACAGGCAAGCAACCTGCCGATGGGCATTTTGCAGGAATTCGATGTGGATGTCGTTGGCGAGCAGCTGAAGGCTGGAGATCTGTTGATCATGATGAGCGATGGTGTTTTCGAAGGGCCGAAGCATGTCGAGAATTACGATCTATGGATGAAGCGGAAAATCAATGAGCTCCAGACCGAAGATCCCCAGGCCATCGCCGATTTGATCATGGAGGAAGTCATCCGTTCCCGCGGAGGTTCCATTGAGGATGACATGACCGTCGTTGTCGCGAAAATCGATCACAATATCCCGAAATGGGCATCGATTCCGATGGCTAATTATCAAAAGAGAGCCTAACCGCTTTAATAAGGCAATATGCGGTTCCCACTGGGAGAAATGTCTAGCTCCAGCGCCTAGCCCCTCGAGTCGCTTGTCTAGTGTCGCCTCCTAGAAACTCCGAAACTTCAACTCCGCCGGCAGAAGCAAAAAGCGCTTCTTTGTCGGAGTCTCCAGTTTCTGCGTTTCTGGACAGTCGGCTATACTTTTCGGTTTCGGTCCTGCCAATGAAGTCAAAGAACGACTTCACTGTCAGGCCCTCCAGCGCTTGTCGGGGCTGACCAAGGCGCTTTCGCTTTTCGTATGTATATTTCCCCTCTACTTCGTCGAAAATGGTAACAAATTTATTATAGGCTTCTTGCTTTTACTAGATTGTAAAAGTAGGGCCTGGAAGTGAGGGGATTGCATGAAAACAGGTACAATCAGGCAAATATTGCTCATTACAGATGGATGCTCAAACCAAGGTGAAGATCCGATCGCAATGGCTGCGCTGGCCAAGGAGCAAGGGATTACGGTTAATGTCATTGGTGTGATGGAACAGGACATGATAGATGAACAGGGCATGAAAGAAATCGAGGGAATTGCGATGTCCGGCGGCGGCGTCAGCCAGATTGTGTATGCGCAGCAGCTTTCACAGACAGTGCAGATGGTAACGAGGAAAGCGATGACCCAGACTCTTCAGGGAGTGGTCAATAAGGAGCTTCAGCAAATCCTTGGAGGGGGCAGGACAGTAGAAGACCTTCCTCCGGAGCAGCGCGGGGAAGTCATGGAAGTTGTGGACGAGCTTGGGGAGACGGTCGAGCTCGATGTGTTGATTCTTGTCGATACGAGCGCGAGCATGAAGCATAAGCTGCCGACTGTAAAAGAAGCCTTGCTGGACTTGAGTTTGAGTTTGAATGCGCGTTCAGGCGATAATCACTTTTCGGTGTTTGTATTTCCCGGGAAACGAAACGATGTCGAAAAATTGCTGGATTGGACACCTAAGCTTGAATCGCTTACCAGCATTTTTGCCAAGCTGACGACTGGCGGAATTACACCGACAGGACCGGCGATTCGTGAAGCCCTTTCCTATTTCAATAAAAAACGATCTTTAAGGAGCCTTCTGTCCCGTGATGATGAATCCTTCTTTGAAGAATCTGTGTAAGGTCATTCCCGGAACCATCATTGAAGGGAAATGGCATCACAATCGCTATACCATCATTAAAGAGCTTGGTTTTGGAGCCAATGGGATTGTTTATTTAGCAAGGCATGACAATAAACAAGTTGCATTGAAAATGAGCGATAATGGAATGTCGGTCACTTCTGAGGTCAATGTATTGAAAGCTTTTGCCAAGGTCCAGGGATCTGCCCTCGGGCCTTCTTTGCTGGATGTGGATGATTGGGAACGCCCAGGAAAGAAAGTCAGCTTCTATGTCATGGAATTCATAAAAGGGCCGGATTTTCTCGCTTTTCTTGAGCAAAAGGGACCAGACTGGACTGGAGTGATGATCCTTCAGCTGCTTGCTGATTTGCAGCTGCTTCATGATAATGGCTGGGTATTCGGCGATTTAAAACCGGAAAATTTGATTGTGACAGGACCACCGGCGAGGATTCGCTGTATCGATGTCGGCGGAACGACGATGCAGGGCCGATCAATCAAAGAGTTCACGGAATTCTTCGACCGGGGTTACTGGGGACTTGGAAGCAGAAAGGCAGAGCCCGGGTACGATTTGTTTGCCGTCGGCATGATCATGGTCAACACTGTCTATCCGAAAAGGTTTACGAAGAAGTCAGGCGGAATCAGTGAAATCATGGAAAAGGTGAAGCAAAGCCCGGAGTTGAGGAGATACGAAAAGGTCATTTACAATGCACTGTCTGGGAAATACCGGTCTGCAAAAGAAATGAGGAATGATTTACTCCAGGTACATCAGCCGGATGCACCATCGAGAAACACTCGCCAGCAAAAGCCTGCCCCACAGAAGCAGCCGCAGCCGAGTCCGGCACGAAGCACTGCGAAGAGGTCATCATCAACAGCATCCGGACAGACGCGAAAGGGCTATAACAAGAGAAGGAAGAAGTCCTCCACTCTCGAAACCGCCACCATCATCCTGATTATCTCATTGTTATATTTTTTCTATATTTATAGCCAGATTACCTGATATTTTTGAAACCTTTTACGGGCTCATCCGTAGATAATGGATTAGAGTCCTCATTTTTGATAAGTACTATGGAAAGTGTTAAGCTGAAAAAATAATAAACCTATTTAGAAGATTAATGGATTGCCGGCTTGGGTATAGAGTTAAACCGGCAATTCGGTAAGGAAGAGCATGATGATTGATATGAAGGTGAATGCCTTTCTTGAAAGGCATGGTTTTCAGCTGAATAACAAGTCAATCGCGGTTGGTGTTTCCGGAGGACCGGATTCGCTTGCTCTGCTTCATTACTTATCTGAGCAGCGGGAACGGAAATCTCTGAGGATAATTGCTGTCCACGTTGACCATATGTTCCGTGGTGATGAATCTTATCAGGATGCTTTGTTTGTAAAAGATTTTTGCGAAAAACGGGGTCTTCCCTTTGAGATGAAAAGGGTCAATGTGCCAGCTTATATGGAAGAGACAGGTTTAAGCTCCCAACAAGCCGCCCGCGAATGCCGATATGCCTTTTTCGAGGAAGTGATGGTTAAACATCAACTTGAATACCTTGCATTGGGGCATCATGGGGACGACCAGGTCGAAACGGTTTTGATGAGGCTTACTAGGGGCAGTTCAGGAGCAGCAAGGGCAGGTATTCCTTTTTCCCGCAAAATGGGTCCGTTTACGGTTTTCAGGCCGTTTTTATGCCTGGCAAAAAGGGAACTGGAAGAGTATTGCTCCGAGAATTCCCTGGAACCCAGAATCGACCCCAGCAATCAGAAGGCATACTATAGCAGGAACCGATTCAGGAAAACCGTCCTGCCCTTTTTAAAAGAAGAGAATCCGGGAGTCCATGAACATTTCCAGCGCTTCAGCGAAGAATTGCAGATGGATGAAAAGTATCTTCTTGAATTAACAAGGAAAGAATTGAATAAAGTAATGAAGAAAGAGGACCGAGGGGTCACGATCCATATTAGTTCTTTTCGGGAAATGCCAATGCCTTTACAAAGAAGAGGGATTAAACTAATATTAAATTATCTTTACAATGATCGACCTGCTTCTCTTTCCGCCATACATATTGAAAAGATTTTTTCAATAATTCGCAACCCCCATCCGTCAGGAACACTTGATTTCCCCAGCGGTTTAAGAATCATACGATCGTATGGAAATTGTCAATTCACATTGAACCCGCCAGAAAGGCAAAGCTATTGTTTTGAAATTTTAGGACCAAAACAGCTGATCTTGCCGAATGGTGACCTCATTGATGCCCAATTGCTCAATGATGCTCATGTCAGGGATATTTCCAATTATCGTTTCATCGTCGACCTGGAGGAAACTGGCACTCCCTTGTACATCCGCACAAGAAAGGATGGTGACAGGATGTCTTTGAAGGGGATGAAGGGGTCAAAGAAGCTGAAAGATATTTTCATCGATATGAAAATCCCATTAGGACAAAGGGATGAATGGCCGGTCGTCACAGACAGGGAAGACAGGATCCTTTGGCTTCCAGGCCTGAAAAAGTCGAATAATGAGGCAAATGAACAAGGAAACAGGTTATTACTATTAACTTATATAAAGCATTGATATCTTCCAGGGGGCACAATGATCATGATGAAAAATGATATTGAAAAAGTTTTGTTTACAGAAGAAGAGATTCAGGAAAAAACAAAGAAGCTGGCGGCTCAATTAACTGAAGAATACCAGGACCGTTTCCCGCTGGCAATCGGAGTCCTGAAGGGCGCAATGCCTTTCATGGGTGACCTGCTTAAGCGCGTGGATGCATATCTTGAAATGGATTTCATGGATGTTTCAAGTTATGGAAATGCTATGGTATCATCCGGTGAGGTCAAAATCCTTAAGGACCTTGATACTTCCGTTGAAGGAAGGGACATTTTGATCATCGAGGACATCATCGACAGCGGATTGACTCTCAGCTATTTGGTGGAGTTGTTCAGATACCGCAAGGCAAAGTCCATCAAAATTGTCACTCTGCTTGATAAACCAACAGGAAGAAAGGCTGACATCGCAGCAGATTATGTTGGGTTTATCGTTCCTGATGAGTTTGTTGTTGGATATGGTCTTGATTACGCGGAAAAATACCGTAACCTTCCGTATATTGGTATTCTAAAGCCGGAAGTATATACAAAATAAAAAACGGTTACGATTTAGTGAATGAAAATTAACATTCCGCATAACAACTAAATATTCTGAATGTTAATTTCTTGTATTAGCATAATTTGCTATGATACTATTTAGTATAGTTTGTCTACCGTGGGAGGAGGTAAGGGATGAATCGGATCTTCCGTAATACCATCTTTTATTTATTGATATTTTTAGTCATTATCGGAGTAGTGAGCTTCTTTAATGGAAATAACCAGCCAACTGAACAAATCTCTTACGATAAATTCATGCAGGAACTTGAGGCAGGCAATGTGGCAGGAACTCTGACGCTGCAGCCTGAACGAGGTGTGTATGAAGTAAGGGGCCAGATGAAGGGCCAGGAAGAGGGCAAAGGCTTCATTACTTATGTATGGAGCAACCCGGATACATTAAACCGCATTGAACAGACGGCTGCTGATGCAGATGTCGATATTAAACCTGCAAAAGAAACAAGCGGATGGGTAACGTTCTTTACATCCATCATTCCGTTCATCATTATTTTCATTCTGTTCTTCTTCTTGCTTAACCAGGCTCAGGGGGGCGGCAGCCGTGTCATGAACTTCGGCAAAAGCAAAGCGAAGCTGTATAACGAAGAAAAGAAGAAAGTCCGCTTCAAGGATGTTGCGGGTGCAGATGAAGAAAAGCAAGAGCTAGTCGAGGTTGTTGAGTTCCTTAAGGACCCTCGTAAGTTCGCCGAGCTTGGAGCGCGTATACCAAAGGGAATCCTGTTGGTAGGACCTCCAGGAACCGGTAAAACATTGCTTGCACGTGCTGTTGCCGGGGAAGCGGGAGTACCGTTCTTCTCAATCAGCGGTTCCGACTTCGTAGAAATGTTTGTCGGTGTCGGTGCGTCACGTGTGCGTGATTTATTTGAAACAGCTAAAAAGAATGCTCCATGTATTATCTTCATCGATGAAATCGATGCTGTCGGCCGCCAGCGTGGTGCTGGTCTGGGCGGAGGGCACGATGAGCGTGAACAGACGCTCAACCAGTTGCTTGTTGAAATGGATGGATTTGGTGCCAACGAGGGAATCATCATCGTAGCGGCTACAAACCGCCCTGATATCCTTGACCCTGCATTGCTGCGTCCAGGCCGTTTCGACCGCCAGATTACAGTTGACCGCCCGGATGTCACTGGCCGTGAAGCTGTATTGAAGGTGCATGCGAGAAATAAACCACTTGATGAGTCTGTTAACTTAAAGAGTATTGCGGCTCGTACTCCAGGTTTCTCTGGAGCGGACCTTGAAAACTTGCTAAATGAAGCAGCGCTTGTTGCAGCCAGAAGGAATAAGAAGAAGATCGACATGTTGGATTTGGATGAAGCAACAGACCGCGTCATTGCCGGTCCTGCCAAAAAGACACGGGTCATCTCCAAAAAGGAAAGAAATATTGTTGCCTTCCATGAAGCCGGCCATACCGTCATCGGCGTCGTTCTTGATGAAGCCGAAATGGTCCACAAGGTAACGATTGTCCCTCGCGGACAGGCAGGCGGTTACGCTGTCATGCTTCCTAAGGAAGACCGTTACTTTATGACAAAGCCTGAACTTCTTGATAAAATCACCGGCCTCCTTGGCGGCCGTGTAGCGGAAGAAATCGTCTTTGGCGAAGTGAGCACTGGTGCCCACAATGACTTCCAGCGCGCGACAGGCATTGCGAGAAGAATGGTTACTGAATTCGGGATGAGTGATAAACTCGGACCATTGCAGTTCGGCCAGGCGCAGGGCCAGGTATTCCTTGGACGCGACCTGAATAATGAACAGAACTATTCAGATAAGATTGCTTATGAAATTGATGTGGAGATCCAAACCATTATCAAGGATTGTTATGCAAGGGCGAAGGACCTTCTTACAAAGCATCGTGATAAGCTTGATATTATCGCGAATACGCTTCTTGAAGTCGAAACGCTCGATGCAGAACAGATCAAGCATCTGATCGATCATGGACGTCTTCCTGAGCGCAGTGTGAGCCTGGATAATGACGACATGAAAGTGAACATCAACACGAAAAAGGATGAGCTGCCTGCAATCGAAGAGACTGACAGGACAGTTGACTCAGTCATTGAGGATCCAAAGGCAATCGACGAGAATCCAAAAGAATAAATTCATGAAGCAGGTGTCCTGTTACGGGACACCTGCTTATTTTTCTGGACGCTGTTCAGTTGGCAGGGACAATCAGAATCGGTTGACTTTATTTAGTGAATTCCCGGCGATTATGGTATGATATTTGCAGAATTGATTCAGAAAACTACTGATAAGTTGGTGAATAGCTTGATTTTTGTTTTTGACGTCGGGAATACAAATATCGTGTTGGGTGTTTATGAGCAGGAAGAGTTGAAACACCACTGGAGAATCGAAACAAACCGCCATAGAACAGAAGATGAGTTTGGGATGATCATCAAAAATCTTTTTGACCATGTCAATCTCTCTTTTTCTGATATAGATGGAATCATCATATCGTCCGTTGTACCGCCAATCATGTTCTCGCTTGAAAGAATGTGCCAGAAGTATTTCCACCTAAAACCATTAGTCGTTGGGCCTGGCATCAAGACAGGTCTTGACATCAAATACGAAAATCCGAGGGAAGTCGGTGCAGACCGAATCGTCAATGCAGTTGCGGCAATCCATGAATATGGCAGCCCGTTGATTATCGTCGATTTCGGAACAGCGACAACCTATTGTTATATCAATGACCATAATCAGTATATGGGCGGAGCGATTGCCCCGGGGATCGGCATCTCTACCGAAGCCCTTTATTCGCGTGCTGCCAAGCTTCCGAGGATTGAAATCAGCCGTCCGGATGACGTGATTGGCAAAAACACGGTGTCAGCGATGCAAGCGGGTATCCTGTATGGATATGTTGGGCAAGTAGAGGGAATAGTTAAACGGATGAAAGATAAGAGTGCGGTCACGACTAAAGTGATTGCCACTGGCGGACTGGCGAATTTAATCGCCCAGGAATCAACTGTCATTGATGTTGTCGATCCGTTTTTGACTTTAAAAGGACTGCAGCTTATCTATAAGCGCAACATGGATAAAAACAGCTAAGCTTCCTGGATGGGAGGACGCATTAAACTTTACAGCATGAAGGGAGTAGAACAATGAGTGATTATTTAGTAAAGGCACTTGCTTTTGATGGACAGGTCAGGGCGTATGCAGCAAAAACGACTGAAACTGTTGGAGAGGCACAGCGCCGCCATTATACATGGCCTGTTGCATCAGCCGCACTTGGCCGCACGATGACTGCTGGTGTGATGATGGGTGCGATGATGAAAGGCGAAGATAAATTAACGGTTAAAATCGAAGGCGGCGGTCCGCTTGGATTGATCCTCGTTGACAGCAATGCCAAAGGGGAAGTCAGAGGCTATGTTTCGAATCCTCATGTCCACTTCGACCTGAATGAGCATGGCAAGCTGGATGTAAGACAGGGTGTCGGTACAGACGGAACGCTTACGGTTGTAAAAGATCTTGGCTTGCGTGACTATTTTACGGGACAAGTTCCTATTGTTTCAGGAGAACTAGGTGAAGATTTCACTTATTACTTTGCGACATCTGAGCAGGTCAATTCTTCAGTTGGTGTCGGAGTGCTCGTCAATCCTGACAACTCAATCAAAGCGGCAGGCGGCTTCATCCTCCAATTGATGCCTGGAACGACAGAAGAAACGATTTCAGCAATCGAAAAGAGATTAGAATCCATTCCGCCGGTCTCGAAACTAATTGAAAAAGGCCTGTCTCCTGAGGAACTTTTAGAAGAACTGCTTGGCAAAGACAATGTCAAGTTCCTTGAGACGATGCCGGTTTCATTCGTGTGCAACTGTTCAAAAGACCGCTTCAGCAATGCACTGGTCAGTCTCGGAGCAGAAGAAATCCGTGATATGATCGATACAGAAGGACAGGCTGAAACGCATTGCCATTTCTGCAACGAAAAATATATGTTCACAAAAGAAGAACTGGAAGAGATAGAAAAAGAAGCAAAATAAGCAAGTGCTGGGGGAAGAGAAGTGGAAAAAAAGCAGCTTTGGTACATTATTGCCGGGTTAGCCATATTGAATGCAATCACTCTTGTCATGCTTCTGGCCAAGCCTGCAATCCTTGAAGGGAAGAAGGAGACAGTAGCGGAGGTTGGCAAGGAGTCGATCACCCGCCAGCAATGGCTCACCGAGCTGGAAGAACGGTATGGACAAGAGACGCTCAGGGACCTGATCGATCAGGAAGTGGTCAGGCAGATGGCTGACGAATATGGAATTGAATTATCCGACAAAGCAGTCGAACGGGAACTGACCATTTATAAGGCGATGTATTCGTCGCCAGGGAATGAACCTAAGAGCGAAGAAAAATGGAAGCAGCAGATCAAATACAGTTTGCTGCTTGAAGAACTGCTGACAAAGGATGTCCAAGTATCAAATGAGGATATGAAAACCTTCTATGATCAAAACAAGAGTCTCTTTGATATCCCTGCCTCGTATCATCTATCTCAAATCATTGTCGAAACGAAACAAGATGCAGAATCTGCAGTGAAGGAGCTAAAGGATGGATCTAGCTTTGCCGCACTGGCGATGGAGCGTTCGATCGATGAGTTTTCTGCTAATGAGGGCGGCGACATAGGCTTTGTAACCGAAGAAGATGAACTCATTTCCCCGGAAGTGATTTCAGCGGCCAAATCCCTGAAACCTGAGGAATGGACCGGACCTGTAAAAGTGGAAAATGGCTATGCGATTGTTTACCTGCACGAAAAGCTGGAAGGCAAGAAATATAGCTTCAGCGAGGTCAAGAACCAGATCCGCAGACAGATAGCCCTGGAACAGATGGATATCCCTGTGTCTGCACGTGCATTTTGGAATGATGCCGAAGTCAGCTGGTTCTATGGCGAGACCGGCAAAAAATAATCATGGAAGCACCGGTTTTCACGACCGGTGCTTTCTTTCTATCATTCGCTCTGAGATGCGTTTTTCTTGTTTAGTGGGAGTAAAAATAGGATAGTTTAAAAAGGATGGGCAGAAGCCTGATATCTGTTTTTGTCGAAGCATACTGATTGACATAGACTAAAAGTACTGGTAAATTTTAATAAAACCAATTAAAATACTCGGATTAAGAGGTGGATAATATGGTACGTATTGCGAACTCGATTAATGAGCTGATTGGCCAAACACCGATTGTGAAACTGAACAGGCTGGTTGATGACCAAAGTGCCGATGTGTATCTGAAGCTTGAATACATGAACCCGGGAAGCAGTGTCAAGGATCGGATCGCACTTGCGATGATTGAGGATGCTGAAGGAAAGGGTGTCCTTAAGCAGGGAGATACAATCATTGAACCAACAAGCGGCAATACTGGGATCGGTCTTGCAATGGTGGCAGCTGCTAAGGGATATAAAGCCATTCTCGTCATGCCGGAAACGATGAGCATGGAGCGCCGTAACCTGCTGAGGGCATATGGGGCAGACCTTGTGCTGACTCCTGGTCCTGAAGGGATGGGCGGAGCGATTCGCAAGGCGGAGGAGCTGGCTAAGGAAAATGGCTATTTCATGCCTCAGCAGTTCGAGAATGAAGCCAATCCTACCATCCACGAAAGAACGACCGGTCCGGAAATCGTCCAGCAGATGGGTGACCAGCTTGATGCATTCATTGCAGGCATCGGGACAGGCGGAACAATCACGGGTGCAGGAACAGTTCTTCGCCAGAAGTATAAGGATATCAAAATTGTTGCTGTCGAACCGACAGACTCTCCCGTTTTATCAGGAGGAAAGCCGGGACCCCACAAAATCCAGGGGATTGGAGCAGGTTTCGTGCCTGGCGTCCTTGACACCGATGTATACGATGAAATCATCAAGGTGGAAAATGAACAGGCATTCGACTATGCCCGCCGTGCGGCAAAAGAAGAAGGCATCCTCGGAGGAATATCTTCTGGTGCGGCGATCTATGCAGCACTTGAAATTGCGAAAAAACTGGGCAAAGGCAAGAAAGTCCTTGCGATCATTCCAAGCAACGGGGAACGCTATCTGAGCACACCACTTTATCAATTCGATAACTAATATTTAACGGGAGGCAGGCCGGCAAAGCTTGCCTCTTTTTGCTGTGTCCAAGAATCCCACTTAAAAAACTGATCCTTTTTGTGCAAAATCCATGAATTTAAAAATGAAAGCGCGCCTTTCATAATGTATGATGGATAAAGAGAAAAAAATAGGGGTGACGAGCTTGCCGCACTACAGCATTCATACTCAAAGTATATCTTATACGGCTTCACGTTTTTTTCATCAATACGACCATATTGCCCAACAATATAAAGAGCATGTCATCCTCGAAAGTGGACGGGGCGGGCGTTACAGCATGGCTGCTTTCCGTCCGGAAATCACTTTTTCAGGAAAAGACCATAAATTGACGATTAGTAAGAATGGAATGACAACCACGCTTGAAGGGAATCCTCTTGACCTAATGAAGCGGGAAATGGAAGCCTTCCAGGTCCCGGAAGTGGAAGGTCTCCCAGATTTCCAGGGCGGGGCGATTGGCTATATCAGCTATGATTATGCCCGCTATATCGAAAAGCTTCCGCAAATGGCAAAGGATGATTCCTGCATACCAGAGATTTATTTTCAGGTGTATATGGAGTGGTTCGTGTTGGACCACCAGACAGAAACCCTATGGATCATGGCCCTGAATGAACCGGGCCAGGAAGAGCAGACAAAAGAAAGGCTGTCAGAGTGGCAAAAACGCTGGGAGGCTGGGATACCGGTGATGCTCGCGGAAAAAGCGGACAAGCCAGGCGCAGAGGAGCTGCATGTCTCGATGGATGAAGGCGCCTTTATTCAGGCAGTAGAAAGGATTCAGCAATACATTTCTCAGGGTGATGTCTTCCAGGTCAATCTATCTGTCAGGCAATCAAAGCCAATCGAAACAGAAGCGCTTGAAGTATATCGCCAGCTGCGCAAGCTGAACCCATCTCCGTATATGGGCTATTTGCATACAGAGGAGTTCCAGCTCGTCAGCGGGTCCCCAGAACTTTTGGCAAAAGTAAAGGGGTCGGAGGTCAGCACAAGGCCGATTGCCGGAACACGTTCAAGAGGAAGGACGGACCAGGAAGATCTGCAGCTTGCAAGTGAATTGATCAATAACGAAAAAGAACGGGCTGAACATGTCATGCTTGTCGATCTTGAACGGAATGACCTTGGCAGAGTGTGCAAATACGGAACGGTCGAGGTCAATGAATTCATGGTCATCGAAAAATACTCGCATGTAATGCATATCGTTTCGAATGTCAGGGGCGAGCTTGCAGAAGGTGAAACCTGGTTCGATGTTGTGAATGCAACCTTCCCCGGCGGAACGATTACAGGTGCTCCAAAGGTCAGGACGATGGAAATCATTGAAGAGCTTGAGCCGGTGCGGCGGGGCCCATATACTGGTTCGCTAGGCTGGATCGGGTTTAACGGCAATATGGAACTGAACATCATCATCCGCACGATGCTCGTCAAGGATGGGATGGCACATGTCCAGGCGGGAGCAGGCGTCGTCATTGACTCCATCCCGGCAAATGAATACAAGGAATCGTTAAAGAAAGCCATCGCGCTTTGGAAGGCAAAAGAGCTTGCGGAGGGAAACGCATGATTTTGATGATTGATAATTATGATTCATTCACATATAACCTGGTTCAATATCTTGGTGAAATGGGTGAAGAACTGAAGGTCATCCGCAATGACCAGACATCCATCCAGGGAATCGCAGAGCTGGATCCAAAGTTTTTGATGATCTCCCCGGGGCCGTGCAGTCCGAATGAAGCAGGCATCAGTTTGGAAGCCATCAAAAATTTCGCTGGCAAGACGCCGATCTTTGGTGTCTGCCTCGGCCATCAGTCCATTGCCCAGGTATTTGGCGGTGACGTTATCCGGGCGGAGCGGCTGATGCACGGAAAAACATCGATGGTCTACCACGACGGAAAGACTATTTTTGAAGGTGTGGAAAACCCATTCCCTGCGGCGCGCTATCATTCTCTCATTGTCAAAAAGGAAACCCTTCCGGACTGTCTTGAGATCTCAGCCTGGACGGAAGAAGGG
Source organism: Mesobacillus sp. AQ2 (assembly GCF_030122805.1). Lineage (NCBI taxonomy): Bacteria > Bacillati > Bacillota > Bacilli > Caryophanales > Bacillaceae > Mesobacillus > Mesobacillus sp. AQ2. Next base: position 90,777 of record NZ_CP126080.1, read on the forward strand.
GAAATCATGGCCATCCGCCATAAAACCCTGCCTGTGGAAGGCGTCCAGTTCCATCCCGAATCGATTTTGACAACTTCGGGAAAGCAGCTGCTGAGGAATTTCATTGCGCATTACAATTTAACGAAGGAAGTAAGCTTTTAATGAAACTCTATATAAATGGCCGGTTCATGGATAAGAATGAGGCAGCGATTTCCCCTTTTGACCATGGTTTTTTATATGGTTTGGGTGTCTTTGAAACCTTCAGAATCTACAATGGCCACCCGTTTTTGCTGGATGACCATCTGGAGCGGCTGAATGCCAGTCTGCGGATTCTGGACATCGAAGCTGAATTCACCAGGGATGAAACGGTCAAGATTCTGGATGCCCTTTTAGCAGAAAACTCTCTCACGGATGCGTATATCCGGTTTAATATCTCCGCAGGGAATGGAGAAATCGGCTTGCAGACGGAAAGCTATAATGAGCCAAATGTGATTGTTTTTGCAAAACCTATGCCACCGGCAGGCGAGATGAATGAGAAACAGGCCGTGCTGCTTGAGTTAAGGCGCAACACTCCAGAAGGAAGTGCCAGGTTGAAATCGCATCATTATCTCAATAACGTATTGGCCAAGCGTGAGGCGGGCCCTGCAATGGATACAGAGGGTGTTTTTTTGAATGATGAAGGTTTCCTGGCGGAAGGGATTGTCTCAAATCTATTTTGGTACAGGGATGGGATCTTGTTCACTCCGGCCGTCGATACCGGTATTTTGGATGGAGTAACCCGCAGGTTCGTCATCGAGTTGGCCCGTACAGCAGGCATTGAGGTACGTGAAGGCTTTTACAAAAAAGAGGAAGCGGAAGCAGCCGGCGAAATCTTCCTGACGAACTCGATCCAGGAAATCGTCCCGGTCACTTCTTTTTCAGGTAAAAGTTTTCCTGGGAAATCTGGCGAGATTGTCAGAAGTCTATTTGGGCGATATGAAGTACTGCGGGAAACGCTATGGAGCAGAACACAATTGGATGGAGGACTCGCAAAATGAAAACTGTGATAAAAGCTGGTCCATATACATTGGATTACAGCAATCAAACGTTGATCATGGGAATCTTGAATGTAACGCCCGATTCGTTTTCGGATGGCGGCAAGTACAACCACCTTGAAACTTCCGTGGTCCGCGCGAAGCAAATGATGGGGGACGGAGCACATATCCTCGATATCGGCGGTGAATCGACCAGGCCTGGTTATGAACGGATTTCGGATGAAGAGGAGATCAGCAGGGTGGTACCTGCAATCGAAGCAATCACAGAGGAATTGCAGGCACCGATCTCCATCGATACCTATAAATCAAAGGTTGCCAAAAGCGCGATCGACGCCGGAGCGGTGATCATCAATGATATCTGGGGAGCAAAGGAAGACCCTGAGATTGCCGATGTTGCAGCTGAAACGGGCGTGCCCATCATCCTGATGCATAATCGCAATGATCGAAACTATACTCATTTCATTCGGGACGTACTGAATGATCTATATGAAAGCATTACAATTGCCAAGAAAGCTGGCGTCAGTGATGAACAAATCATCCTGGACCCGGGTATTGGCTTTGCAAAAGACCTGGCAGAGAACCTGGAGATGATGCGCCATCTAGATACTCTTGTGTCACTGGGTTATCCAGTTCTGCTGGGCACCTCAAAAAAATCGATGATTGGCGGCGTGCTCGACCTTCCTGTTTCTGAACGGACGGAAGGAACAGGAGCGACAGTATGCTATGGAATCCAGAAGGGCTGCCAGATCGTCAGGATCCATGATGTAAAAGAAATGTCGCGAATGGCAAAAATGATGGATGCGATGATGGGGAAGGGTGAGTTCAGTGGATAAAATACATGTCAATCAAATGGAGTTTTACGGCTACCATGGTGTGTTTCCTGAAGAAACAAGGCTTGGCCAGAGGTTTGCGGTGGATTTGACGGTGGAGCTGGACCTATCGAGAGCTGGGAAAAGTGATGAACTTCAGCATTCCATCAACTACGCTGACTTATATCAAGTATGCAAAGATATTGTGGAAGGCAAACCATACAAGCTGGTGGAAGCCATTGCTGAGAAGATTGCCGGCACCATTCTCGATCAGTTTTCGCTTGTCGAAGCATGCCATGTAAAAGTCATCAAGCCAGACCCGCCAATACCGGGACACTATAAATCCGTCGCAGTCGAAATCACAAGGAGTAGATGACAGTGGAAAACATAGCATATATTGCGCTAGGGTCCAATATGGGTGACCGGTTCGGGTATTTGACACAGGCCATTATACTCCTTGAGGGCCATGAGGAAATTTCAGTGGTAAATACTTCTTCCATCTATGAGACGGATCCGGTTGGCTATACCGATCAGGATCAATTTTTAAATATGGCAATCGAAGTAAAGACAAGTCTCCCTCCTGTTGAACTCCTTGATACATGCCTGGAGATCGAATTGAAGCTTGGGAGAAAAAGGGAAATAAAGTGGGGTCCCAGAACTTTAGACCTTGACATCTTGCTGTATAATCACGAAAATATTGAAACAGAGAAGCTTACAATTCCGCACCCTCGGATGAGCGAACGCGCATTTGTAATCCTTCCATTGCTTGAAATGGATCCACATATCACGCTCCCATCCACCGGGGAGCCACTGGCAAACGATTTACTAAGTATACCGGATAGAGAAGGAGTACGAATATGGAAGCAGAAAAATGGGGAAGACGTATTCGCGCTTATCGAAAGCTGAAGGGTTACACACAGGAAGGCTTCGCAAAAGAGCTTGGCATTTCGGTTTCAGTCCTCGGAGAAATCGAACGGGGAAACAGAATGCCTCATGAAAAATTGATTGCCAGAATCGCAGAGTTTCTGGATGTCGGATTGGATGAGTTAACCCCGCAGTAGGGTTTAAGTGATTCTTTACCATCGTGATTGTGGTTTTCCGCTTCGTGTGGAACTCAACAGGACGAAAAGAAGGAGGAAGGACATGCTTAAGATTGGCGATATTGAGATGAAGAACCAGGTCGTGCTTGCGCCAATGGCTGGCGTCTGCAACTCTGCGTTCCGTCTGACGGTAAAAGAATTCGGCGCAGGACTTGTATGTGCGGAAATGGTCAGCGATAAAGGAATTGTTCTGCAAAACGATCGGACACTCGATATGTTATATATAGATGAACGTGAAAAGCCGCTCAGCCTGCAGATTTTTGGCGGCGAAAAAGAAACGCTTGTCCAGGCGGCCAAATATGTCGACAAAAATACGAATGCCGATATCATTGATATCAATATGGGCTGCCCTGTACCGAAGATCATAAAATGTGATGCAGGTGCGAAATGGCTTCTTGACCCAAACAAAATCTATGAAATGGTATCTGCTGTTGTTGATGCCGTTGATAAGCCGGTAACGGTTAAAATGCGCATGGGCTGGGATGACGAACATATTTTCGCCATAGAGAATGCCCGCGCTGTAGAACGAGCTGGGGGTAAGGCGATAGCCCTTCACGGCCGTACACGTGTCCAGATGTATGAAGGACAAGCGAACTGGGACATCATCCGTGATGTCAAGCAGGCAGTAACCATTCCTGTGATTGGCAATGGTGATGTCCAGACGCCTCAGGATGCAAAGAGAATGCTTGATGAAACAGGAGTGGACGGAGTGATGATCGGCCGCGCGGCTCTCGGTAACCCGTGGATGATTTACCGCACGGTTAAATACCTGGAAACAGGCGAATTGATGGGTGAACCGACCGCCCGCGAGAAGATCGATGTCAGCATCCTTCACCTGGACCGCCTGATCGCACTGAAAAATGAACACATAGCTGTCCGCGAAATGCGCAAACATGCTGCATGGTATATGAAAGGCATCCGCGGCAACGCAAGGATTCGCAATGGGATCAATGAATGCACAACGAGAGACCAATATGCCAGCTTAGTAAGAAACTTCGCTGATGAAGTGGAAACAGAAGAGCAAAATGCACATCAGGTTGGATAAAAATTGACATTAACCATCACATTTCCTATAATACCTTTATCCTTAAATGTAACTGCCAGTGGTCAAACTGGCAGTTTTTATTCTATTTAAGAGATTTTTAATGTCTGAATACGTTTGTTTGTGTAAAATAATAAAAGTATCCACCAAACATAATCAGGATTACATATTAAATTTAATTATATATTGGAGTGAAAGCGACATGAGTCATGAAGAATTAAACGACCAGCTCAGAGTCAGAAGGGAAAAAATGAGTGCATTGCGTGAAAAGGGCATGGACCCATTCGGCAAAAGATTCGAGCGCACCCATCTTACTGAAGAGCTGATCAGCGAATATGGTGAATTGGAAAAAGAAGAAATCGAGACAAAGAATGTCGCGGTGAAGATTGCTGGACGGATCATGACGAAGCGCGGAAAAGGAAAAGCAGGCTTTGCACACATCCAGGACCTAGCTGGCCAGATCCAGATTTATGTCCGCCAGGATGCAGTCGGCGAAGAACAATACGAAGTTTTTGACTCTGCTGACCTTGGTGATATTGTCGGTGTTGAGGGAACCCTTTTCAAAACCAAAGTTGGCGAACTTTCCATAAAAGCTCAAAACTTTGTGTTCCTGTCAAAAGCACTGCGCCCGCTTCCTGAAAAGTTCCATGGACTCAAGGATGTCGAGCAGCGTTATCGCCAGCGTTATCTTGACCTTATTACGAGCAACGAAAGCAAGACGACATTCATCAACCGCAGCCGCATCATCCAGTCAATGCGCCGTTATCTTGATGGACAAGGATACCTTGAAGTGGAAACGCCATTAATGCACTCTATTGCCGGCGGAGCTTCAGCACGTCCTTTCATTACTCATCATAACGCTCTCGATATGCAGCTTTACATGCGGATCGCAATCGAGCTTCACTTGAAGCGCCTGATTGTCGGAGGCCTGGAAAAGGTATATGAAATCGGACGTGTATTCCGTAATGAAGGTGTATCGACAAGACATAATCCGGAATTCACCATGCTTGAGCTTTATGAGGCATATGCTGATTGGAGAGACATCATGTCCCTTACAGAGAACATGGTTGCGTACATTGCAGAGGATGTTCTCGGAACAACGACGATTCAGTATGGCGAATATGAAATCGACCTGAAGCCGGAGTGGAAGAGAGTTCACATGGTTGATGCGATTAAGGAACATACAGGAGTGGACTTCTGGCCGCAAATGAGCACAGAGGAAGCACGTGCGCTGGCGAAAGAACATGGAGTGGAAATCACTGAACATATGCAGTTCGGACACATCGTCAATGAATTCTTTGAGCAAAAAGTAGAAGAGCACCTGATCCAGCCTACATTCATTTACGGCCACCCGGTTGACATTTCTCCTTTGGCGAAAAAGAATGATGAGGACTCTCGCTTCACGGACCGCTTCGAATTGTTCATCGTTGCCAGGGAACATGCTAACGCGTTCACTGAGCTGAATGATCCAATCGATCAAAGGGAACGTTTTGAAGCGCAACTGAAAGAAAAAGAGCAAGGTAATGATGAAGCACATGAAATGGATGAAGACTTCATCGAAGCATTGGAATATGGGATGCCGCCAACAGGCGGACTGGGAATTGGGATCGACCGGCTTGTTATGCTGCTGACCAATTCACCATCCATCAGGGATGTACTGTTATTCCCATTGATGCGCCATCGTTAATAATATTGGAAGGCAAAACGGCAATCGTCGTTTTGCCTTTTATTTTTGTGAAGTATATAGGTGGATTCGTCAATAGATTTGCCTACAGAAATATGAATTATCTTTCTTTTGTTTCTGTGAATAAAAATCTAAAAAAGAGGTTGCTATTGAAGAATAAAGGTGCTATATTTATATCTGTTGCTGCGAGCTACTTAGTTAGCAACAAAGAAAATGAAAAAAACTTATTGACATCGGGTTTTGAACCTGATAGTATATAAGAGTTGCTTCTGACGGAGCAACAAACAAATATTGTTCTTTGAAAACTAAACAAACAAGCGTCAACAAACAATAAATTATCATGCTTCTATTAATAGAAGACATGAGCCAACGTTTTAACTTATGAGCTAACTCATAACTCTTTCTTGGAGAGTTTGATCCTGGCTCAGGACGAACGCTGGCGGCGTGCCTAATACATGCAAGTCGAGCGGATCTTCATTAGCTTGCTTTTGAAGATCAGCGGCGGACGGGTGAGTAACACGTGGGCAACCTGCCTGTAAGACTGGGATAACTTCGGGAAACCGGAGCTAATACCGGATAATCCTTTCCCTCACATGAGGGAAAGCTGAAAGACGGTTTCGGCTGTCACTTACAGATGGGCCCGCGGCGCATTAGCTAGTTGGTGAGGTAACGGCTCACCAAGGCAACGATGCGTAGCCGACCTGAGAGGGTGATCGGCCACACTGGGACTGAGACACGGCCCAGACTCCTACGGGAGGCAGCAGTAGGGAATCTTCCGCAATGGACGAAAGTCTGACGGAGCAACGCCGCGTGAACGATGAAGGCTTTCGGGTCGTAAAGTTCTGTTGTCAGGGAAGAACAAGTACCGGAGTAACTGCCGGTACCTTGACGGTACCTGACCAGAAAGCCACGGCTAACTACGTGCCAGCAGCCGCGGTAATACGTAGGTGGCAAGCGTTGTCCGGAATTATTGGGCGTAAAGCGCGCGCAGGCGGTTCCTTAAGTCTGATGTGAAAGCCCCCGGCTCAACCGGGGAGGGTCATTGGAAACTGGGGAACTTGAGTGCAGAAGAGGAGAGCGGAATTCCACGTGTAGCGGTGAAATGCGTAGAGATGTGGAGGAACACCAGTGGCGAAGGCGGCTCTCTGGTCTGTAACTGACGCTGAGGCGCGAAAGCGTGGGGAGCGAACAGGATTAGATACCCTGGTAGTCCACGCCGTAAACGATGAGTGCTAAGTGTTAGAGGGTTTCCGCCCTTTAGTGCTGCAGCAAACGCATTAAGCACTCCGCCTGGGGAGTACGGCCGCAAGGCTGAAACTCAAAGGAATTGACGGGGGCCCGCACAAGCGGTGGAGCATGTGGTTTAATTCGAAGCAACGCGAAGAACCTTACCAGGTCTTGACATCCTCTGACAACCCTAGAGATAGGGCGTTCCCCTTCGGGGGACAGAGTGACAGGTGGTGCATGGTTGTCGTCAGCTCGTGTCGTGAGATGTTGGGTTAAGTCCCGCAACGAGCGCAACCCTTGATCTTAGTTGCCAGCATTCAGTTGGGCACTCTAAGGTGACTGCCGGTGACAAACCGGAGGAAGGTGGGGATGACGTCAAATCATCATGCCCCTTATGACCTGGGCTACACACGTGCTACAATGGATGGAACAAAGGGTCGCGAAGCCGCGAGGTGAAGCCAATCCCATAAATCCATTCTCAGTTCGGATTGCAGGCTGCAACTCGCCTGCATGAAGCCGGAATCGCTAGTAATCGCGGATCAGCATGCCGCGGTGAATACGTTCCCGGGCCTTGTACACACCGCCCGTCACACCACGAGAGTTTGTAACACCCGAAGTCGGTGGGGTAACCTTTTGGAGCCAGCCGCCTAAGGTGGGACAGATGATTGGGGTGAAGTCGTAACAAGGTAGCCGTATCGGAAGGTGCGGCTGGATCACCTCCTTTCTAAGGATATTGCCTAAGGGCAATCGGAATGCGAATCTTTCGATTCGTACTGTGGATGTAATCCACATAGTTGTACGCTTGTTTGTTTAGTTTTGAGGGAGCAATTCTCTCAAGACTTTTTTGTTCCTTGAAAACTAGATAATCGTAAGTAAGAAGAACCAAGAAGAAAACCGAGTGATCGCCATTTTAGTTTTCTCTCTATTCAATTAGAGAAATGACCTTTTAGGTTAAGTTAGAAAGGGCGCACGGTGGATGCCTTGGCACTAGGAGCCGATGAAGGACGGGACTAACACCGATATGCTTCGGGGAGCTGTAAGTAAGCTTTGATCCGGAGATTTCCGAATGGGGAAACCCACTGTTCGTAATGGAACAGTATCTTTACCTGAATACATAGGGTATTGAAGGCAGACCCGGGGAACTGAAACATCTAAGTACCCGGAGGAAGAGAAAGCAAACGCGATTCCCTGAGTAGCGGCGAGCGAAACGGGACATAGCCCAAACCAAGAGGCTTGCCTCTTGGGGTTGTAGGACACTCTACATGGAGTTACAAAGGAACGGGGTAGATGAAGTGGTCTGGAAAGGCCCGTCAGAGAAGGTAAAAACCCTGTAGTTGAAACTTCGTTCCCTCCTGAGTGGATCCTGAGTACGGCGGGACACGAGAAATCCCGTCGGAAGCTGGGAGGACCATCTCCCAAGGCTAAATACTCCCTAGTGACCGATAGTGAACCAGTACCGTGAGGGAAAGGTGAAAAGCACCCCGGAAGGGGAGTGAAAGAGATCCTGAAACCGTGTGCCTACAAGTAGTCAGAGCCCGTTCATGGGTGATGGCGTGCCTTTTGTAGAATGAACCGGCGAGTTACGATTACATGCAAGGTTAAGTTGAGAAGACGGAGCCGCAGCGAAAGCGAGTCTGAATAGGGCGAATGAGTATGTGGTCGTAGACCCGAAACCAGGTGATCTACCCATGTCCAGGGTGAAGGTTGGGTAACACCAACTGGAGGCCCGAACCCACGCACGTTGAAAAGTGCGGGGATGAGGTGTGGGTAGCGGAGAAATTCCAATCGAACTTGGAGATAGCTGGTTCTCTCCGAAATAGCTTTAGGGCTAGCCTCACGTTGTAAGAGTCTTGGAGGTAGAGCACTGTTTGGACTAGGGGCCCTCATCGGGTTACCGAATTCAGACAAACTCCGAATGCCAAAGACTTATCCGTGGGAGTCAGACTGCGAGTGATAAGATCCGTAGTCAAAAGGGAAACAGCCCAGACCACCAGCTAAGGTCCCAAAGTATACGTTAAGTGGAAAAGGATGTGGAGTTGCTTAGACAACCAGGATGTTGGCTTAGAAGCAGCCACCATTTAAAGAGTGCGTAATAGCTCACTGGTCGAGTGACTCTGCGCCGAAAATGTACCGGGGCTAAACGTATCACCGAAGCTGTGGATTGACATCTTAGATGTCAGTGGTAGGAGAGCGTTCTAAGGGCGTTGAAGTCAGACCGTAAGGACTGGTGGAGCGCTTAGAAGTGAGAATGCCGGTATGAGTAGCGAAAGATGGGTGAGAATCCCATCCACCGAATGCCTAAGGTTTCCTGAGGAAGGCTCGTCCTCTCAGGGTTAGTCGGGACCTAAGCCGAGGCCGAAAGGCGTAGGCGATGGACAACAGGTTGATATTCCTGTACCACCTCTTTATCGTTTGAGCGACGGGGGGACGCAGGAGGATAGGGTAAGCGCGCTGTTGGATATGCGCGTCTAAGCAGTTAGGCTGCAAGTGAGGCAAATCCCGCTTGCGTGAAGGCTGAGCTGTGACAGCGAGGGAAATATAGTACCGAAGTTCCTGATTCCACACTGCCAAGAAAAGCCTCTAGCGAGATAAAAGGTGCCCGTACCGCAAACCGACACAGGTAGGCGAGGAGAGAATCCTAAGGTGAGCGAGAGAACTCTCGTTAAGGAACTCGGCAAAATGACCCCGTAACTTCGGGAGAAGGGGTGCTCATTTGGGTGAATAGCCCGGATGAGCCGCAGTGAATAGGCCCAGGCGACTGTTTAGCAAAAACACAGGTCTCTGCGAAGCCGCAAGGCGAAGTATAGGGGCTGACGCCTGCCCGGTGCTGGAAGGTTAAGAGGAGGGGTTAGCTCACGCGAAGCTCTGAATCGAAGCCCCAGTAAACGGCGGCCGTAACTATAACGGTCCTAAGGTAGCGAAATTCCTTGTCGGGTAAGTTCCGACCCGCACGAAAGGCGTAACGATCTGGGCACTGTCTCAACGAGAGACTCGGTGAAATTATAGTACCTGTGAAGATGCAGGTTACCCGCGACAGGACGGAAAGACCCCGTGGAGCTTTACTGTAGCCTGATATTGAATTTTGGTACAGCTTGTACAGGATAGGTAGGAGCCTGAGAAACCGGAGCGCCAGCTTCGGTGGAGGCGTCGGTGGGATACTACCCTGGCTGTATTGAAATTCTAACCCGCGCCCCTGATCGGGGCGGGAGACAGTGTCAGGTGGGCAGTTTGACTGGGGCGGTCGCCTCCTAAAGAGTAACGGAGGCGCCCAAAGGTTCCCTCAGAATGGTTGGAAATCATTCGCAGAGTGTAAAGGCACAAGGGAGCTTGACTGCGAGACCTACAAGTCGAGCAGGGACGAAAGTCGGGCTTAGTGATCCGGTGGTTCCGCATGGAAGGGCCATCGCTCAACGGATAAAAGCTACCCCGGGGATAACAGGCTTATCTCCCCCAAGAGTCCACATCGACGGGGAGGTTTGGCACCTCGATGTCGGCTCATCGCATCCTGGGGCTGTAGTCGGTCCCAAGGGTTGGGCTGTTCGCCCATTAAAGCGGTACGCGAGCTGGGTTCAGAACGTCGTGAGACAGTTCGGTCCCTATCCGTCGTGGGCGCAGGAAATTTGAGAGGAGCTGTCCTTAGTACGAGAGGACCGGGATGGACGCACCGCTGGTGTACCAGTTGTCTTGCCAAAGGCATCGCTGGGTAGCTATGTGCGGACGGGATAAGTGCTGAAAGCATCTAAGCATGAAGCCCCCCTCAAGATGAGATTTCCCATAGCGCAAGCTAGTAAGAACCCTGAAAGATGATCAGGTTGATAGGTCAGAGGTGGAAGCGCGGTGACGTGTGGAGCTGACTGATACTAATCGTTCGAGGACTTAACCAAATTGATCATTCGATTCTCTTGATTTCTTCTTACACATTATCTAGTTTTGAGGGTACAAAGTTTTTTGCGGTAGCAAAATAACTAAAACCTCAAACCAAATAGTCTGGTGGCGATGGCGAGAAGGTCACACCCGTTCCCATACCGAACACGGAAGTTAAGCTTCTCAGCGCCGATGGTAGTTGGGGGTTTCCCCCTGTGAGAGTAGGACGCCGCCGGGCATATATATGGAGGATTAGCTCAGCTGGGAGAGCATCTGCCTTACAAGCAGAGGGTCGGCGGTTCGATCCCGTCATCTTCCACCATATATTCCTTTAATAATTACAAATGCCGGTGTAGCTCAATTGGTAGAGCAACTGACTTGTAATCAGTAGGTTGGGGGTTCAAGTCCTCTTGCCGGCACCATTTGTACGAGCCATTAGCTCAGTCGGTAGAGCATCTGACTTTTAATCAGAGGGTCGAAGGTTCGAGTCCTTCATGGCTCACCAGTTTTTTTAAAAAAATATGCGGGTGTGGCGGAATTGGCAGACGCACCAGACTTAGGATCTGGCGCCGCAAGGCGTGGGGGTTCGACTCCCTTCACCCGCACCATTTTTTAAAGTTAAATATGCGGAAGTAGTTCAGTGGTAGAATACAACCTTGCCAAGGTTGGGGTCGCGGGTTCGAATCCCGTCTTCCGCTCCATAGTTCTTTAGCCGGGGTGGCGGAACTGGCAGACGCACAGGACTTAAAATCCTGCGGTAGGTGACTACCGTACCGGTTCGATTCCGGTCCTCGGCACCAAGCAAGCTAAAATATTATATTTGCGCCCGTAGCTCAATTGGATAGAGCGTCTGACTACGGATCAGAAGGTTATGGGTTCGACTCCTTTCGGGCGCGCCATTATTTTTTCTCAATAGAACGGGGAGTAGCTCAGCTTGGTAGAGCACTTGGTTTGGGACCAAGGGGTCGCAGGTTCGAATCCTGTCTTCCCGACCATTCAATTTAATATGGGGCCTTAGCTCAGCTGGGAGAGCGCCTGCCTTGCACGCAGGAGGTCAGCGGTTCGATCCCGCTAGGCTCCACCAAAAATACCATTTGACCATATGAGTCATTCATGTTAGTATATTAAGGCTGACTTGATGAACTGGTCGGTGAAATTGTTCTTTGAAAACTAAACAAACAAGCGTCAACAAACAATAAATTATCATGCTTCTATTAATAGAAGACATGAGCCAACGTTTTAACTTATGAGCTAACTCATAACTCTTTCTTGGAGAGTTTGATCCTGGCTCAGGACGAACGCTGGCGGCGTGCCTAATACATGCAAGTCGAGCGGATCTTCATTAGCTTGCTTTTGAAGATCAGCGGCGGACGGGTGAGTAACACGTGGGCAACCTGCCTGTAAGACTGGGATAACTTCGGGAAACCGGAGCTAATACCGGATAATCCTTTCCCTCACATGAGGGAAAGCTGAAAGACGGTTTCGGCTGTCACTTACAGATGGGCCCGCGGCGCATTAGCTAGTTGGTGAGGTAACGGCTCACCAAGGCAACGATGCGTAGCCGACCTGAGAGGGTGATCGGCCACACTGGGACTGAGACACGGCCCAGACTCCTACGGGAGGCAGCAGTAGGGAATCTTCCGCAATGGACGAAAGTCTGACGGAGCAACGCCGCGTGAACGATGAAGGCTTTCGGGTCGTAAAGTTCTGTTGTCAGGGAAGAACAAGTACCGGAGTAACTGCCGGTACCTTGACGGTACCTGACCAGAAAGCCACGGCTAACTACGTGCCAGCAGCCGCGGTAATACGTAGGTGGCAAGCGTTGTCCGGAATTATTGGGCGTAAAGCGCGCGCAGGCGGTTCCTTAAGTCTGATGTGAAAGCCCCCGGCTCAACCGGGGAGGGTCATTGGAAACTGGGGAACTTGAGTGCAGAAGAGGAGAGCGGAATTCCACGTGTAGCGGTGAAATGCGTAGAGATGTGGAGGAACACCAGTGGCGAAGGCGGCTCTCTGGTCTGTAACTGACGCTGAGGCGCGAAAGCGTGGGGAGCGAACAGGATTAGATACCCTGGTAGTCCACGCCGTAAACGATGAGTGCTAAGTGTTAGAGGGTTTCCGCCCTTTAGTGCTGCAGCAAACGCATTAAGCACTCCGCCTGGGGAGTACGGCCGCAAGGCTGAAACTCAAAGGAATTGACGGGGGCCCGCACAAGCGGTGGAGCATGTGGTTTAATTCGAAGCAACGCGAAGAACCTTACCAGGTCTTGACATCCTCTGACAACCCTAGAGATAGGGCGTTCCCCTTCGGGGGACAGAGTGACAGGTGGTGCATGGTTGTCGTCAGCTCGTGTCGTGAGATGTTGGGTTAAGTCCCGCAACGAGCGCAACCCTTGATCTTAGTTGCCAGCATTCAGTTGGGCACTCTAAGGTGACTGCCGGTGACAAACCGGAGGAAGGTGGGGATGACGTCAAATCATCATGCCCCTTATGACCTGGGCTACACACGTGCTACAATGGATGGAACAAAGGGTCGCGAAGCCGCGAGGTGAAGCCAATCCCATAAATCCATTCTCAGTTCGGATTGCAGGCTGCAACTCGCCTGCATGAAGCCGGAATCGCTAGTAATCGCGGATCAGCATGCCGCGGTGAATACGTTCCCGGGCCTTGTACACACCGCCCGTCACACCACGAGAGTTTGTAACACCCGAAGTCGGTGGGGTAACCTTTTGGAGCCAGCCGCCTAAGGTGGGACAGATGATTGGGGTGAAGTCGTAACAAGGTAGCCGTATCGGAAGGTGCGGCTGGATCACCTCCTTTCTAAGGATATTGCCTAAGGGCAATCGGAATGCGAATCTTTCGATTCGTACTGTGGATGTAATCCACATAGTTGTACGCTTGTTTGTTTAGTTTTGAGGGAGCAATTCTCTCAAAGCTTTTTTGTTCCTTGAAAACTAGATAATCGTAAGTAAGAAGAACCAAGAAGAAAACCGAGTGATCGCCATTTTAGTTTTCTCTCTATTCAATTAGAGAAATGACCTTTTAGGTTAAGTTAGAAAGGGCGCACGGTGGATGCCTTGGCACTAGGAGCCGATGAAGGACGGGACTAACACCGATATGCTTCGGGGAGCTGTAAGTAAGCTTTGATCCGGAGATTTCCGAATGGGGAAACCCACTGTTCGTAATGGAACAGTATCTTTACCTGAATACATAGGGTATTGAAGGCAGACCCGGGGAACTGAAACATCTAAGTACCCGGAGGAAGAGAAAGCAAACGCGATTCCCTGAGTAGCGGCGAGCGAAACGGGACATAGCCCAAACCAAGAGGCTTGCCTCTTGGGGTTGTAGGACACTCTACATGGAGTTACAAAGGAACGGGGTAGATGAAGTGGTCTGGAAAGGCCCGTCAGAGAAGGTAAAAACCCTGTAGTTGAAACTTCGTTCCCTCCTGAGTGGATCCTGAGTACGGCGGGACACGAGAAATCCCGTCGGAAGCTGGGAGGACCATCTCCCAAGGCTAAATACTCCCTAGTGACCGATAGTGAACCAGTACCGTGAGGGAAAGGTGAAAAGCACCCCGGAAGGGGAGTGAAAGAGATCCTGAAACCGTGTGCCTACAAGTAGTCAGAGCCCGTTCATGGGTGATGGCGTGCCTTTTGTAGAATGAACCGGCGAGTTACGATTACATGCAAGGTTAAGTTGAGAAGACGGAGCCGCAGCGAAAGCGAGTCTGAATAGGGCGAATGAGTATGTGGTCGTAGACCCGAAACCAGGTGATCTACCCATGTCCAGGGTGAAGGTTGGGTAACACCAACTGGAGGCCCGAACCCACGCACGTTGAAAAGTGCGGGGATGAGGTGTGGGTAGCGGAGAAATTCCAATCGAACTTGGAGATAGCTGGTTCTCTCCGAAATAGCTTTAGGGCTAGCCTCACGTTGTAAGAGTCTTGGAGGTAGAGCACTGTTTGGACTAGGGGCCCTCATCGGGTTACCGAATTCAGACAAACTCCGAATGCCAAAGACTTATCCGTGGGAGTCAGACTGCGAGTGATAAGATCCGTAGTCAAAAGGGAAACAGCCCAGACCACCAGCTAAGGTCCCAAAGTATACGTTAAGTGGAAAAGGATGTGGAGTTGCTTAGACAACCAGGATGTTGGCTTAGAAGCAGCCACCATTTAAAGAGTGCGTAATAGCTCACTGGTCGAGTGACTCTGCGCCGAAAATGTACCGGGGCTAAACGTATCACCGAAGCTGTGGATTGACATCTTAGATGTCAGTGGTAGGAGAGCGTTCTAAGGGCGTTGAAGTCAGACCGTAAGGACTGGTGGAGCGCTTAGAAGTGAGAATGCCGGTATGAGTAGCGAAAGATGGGTGAGAATCCCATCCACCGAATGCCTAAGGTTTCCTGAGGAAGGCTCGTCCTCTCAGGGTTAGTCGGGACCTAAGCCGAGGCCGAAAGGCGTAGGCGATGGACAACAGGTTGATATTCCTGTACCACCTCTTTATCGTTTGAGCGACGGGGGGACGCAGGAGGATAGGGTAAGCGCGCTGTTGGATATGCGCGTCTAAGCAGTTAGGCTGCAAGTGAGGCAAATCCCGCTTGCGTGAAGGCTGAGCTGTGACAGCGAGGGAAATATAGTACCGAAGTTCCTGATTCCACACTGCCAAGAAAAGCCTCTAGCGAGATAAATGGTGCCCGTACCGCAAACCGACACAGGTAGGCGAGGAGAGAATCCTAAGGTGAGCGAGAGAACTCTCGTTAAGGAACTCGGCAAAATGACCCCGTAACTTCGGGAGAAGGGGTGCTCATTTGGGTGAATAGCCCGGATGAGCCGCAGTGAATAGGCCCAGGCGACTGTTTAGCAAAAACACAGGTCTCTGCGAAGCCGCAAGGCGAAGTATAGGGGCTGACGCCTGCCCGGTGCTGGAAGGTTAAGAGGAGGGGTTAGCTCACGCGAAGCTCTGAATCGAAGCCCCAGTAAACGGCGGCCGTAACTATAACGGTCCTAAGGTAGCGAAATTCCTTGTCGGGTAAGTTCCGACCCGCACGAAAGGCGTAACGATCTGGGCACTGTCTCAACGAGAGACTCGGTGAAATTATAGTACCTGTGAAGATGCAGGTTACCCGCGACAGGACGGAAAGACCCCGTGGAGCTTTACTGTAGCCTGATATTGAATTTTGGTACAGCTTGTACAGGATAGGTAGGAGCCTGAGAAACCGGAGCGCCAGCTTCGGTGGAGGCGTCGGTGGGATACTACCCTGGCTGTATTGAAATTCTAACCCGCGCCCCTGATCGGGGCGGGAGACAGTGTCAGGTGGGCAGTTTGACTGGGGCGGTCGCCTCCTAAAGAGTAACGGAGGCGCCCAAAGGTTCCCTCAGAATGGTTGGAAATCATTCGCAGAGTGTAAAGGCACAAGGGAGCTTGACTGCGAGACCTACAAGTCGAGCAGGGACGAAAGTCGGGCTTAGTGATCCGGTGGTTCCGCATGGAAGGGCCATCGCTCAACGGATAAAAGCTACCCCGGGGATAACAGGCTTATCTCCCCCAAGAGTCCACATCGACGGGGAGGTTTGGCACCTCGATGTCGGCTCATCGCATCCTGGGGCTGTAGTCGGTCCCAAGGGTTGGGCTGTTCGCCCATTAAAGCGGTACGCGAGCTGGGTTCAGAACGTCGTGAGACAGTTCGGTCCCTATCCGTCGTGGGCGCAGGAAATTTGAGAGGAGCTGTCCTTAGTACGAGAGGACCGGGATGGACGCACCGCTGGTGTACCAGTTGTCTTGCCAAAGGCATCGCTGGGTAGCTATGTGCGGACGGGATAAGTGCTGAAAGCATCTAAGCATGAAGCCCCCCTCAAGATGAGATTTCCCATAGCGCAAGCTAGTAAGAACCCTGAAAGATGATCAGGTTGATAGGTCAGAGGTGGAAGCGCGGTGACGTGTGGAGCTGACTGATACTAATCGTTCGAGGACTTAACCAAATACGAAAAGCGTAGGCGACTGTACAGCCTCGACAAGCGCTGGAGGGCCAGCAGTTGAAGTCGTTCTTTGACTTCGGCGGATGGACCGAAGCGACTCGAGAGGCTAGGAGCCGGAGCTGGACAATGATCATTCGATTCTCTTGATTTCTTCTTACACATTATCTAGTTTTGAGGGTACAAAGTTTTTTGCGGTAGCAAAATAACTAAAACCTCAAACCAAATAGTCTGGTGGCGATGGCGAGAAGGTCACACCCGTTCCCATACCGAACACGGAAGTTAAGCTTCTCAGCGCCGATGGTAGTTGGGGGTTTCCCCCTGTGAGAGTAGGACGCCGCCGGGCACACGAAAGAACAGCTGAATGGCTGTTCTTTTTTTGTGTTTTGATCAAATTTTCATGAGAAGCAGAATTTTTCCGTTTAGCCAGGTTGGTTGATATCTTTGTCAAAGTGGTCGATATATCTCTGGATTTGGTCGATATATTTGTAAATCCGCCGATAATTTCGAAAATGTGGTCGATAAAATCAAAAAATCGCCAATAAAATTCTGAATGGATCCTCGTAAAAGAACTCTTAGGTACACTTTTACCGTAAAAACTACTCATTTGGCAAACATTTTCAAACAAAAACGCCTAGCTTGATATGAAATAACCCTAGAATCAGCACCAAATCCTCTTTTTCCCACAAGCAAATACCACCCTCCAGTTATCTCACGGATAGAGTCACTATTGATTCCGCCTGCCCATATAATGTTACGAAAAATCTCATTTCCTTTTCTCATTACAAGTTTCCGCCCCCTCTGAAATGGGTATAATAACCAACACACCCCTCATTGGCATGTTTTGGCATACATAATTTTGGCGAAAATAATACAAGATGCATTGATTGCAACAAAAAATATTTTTTTGTATAATTAATGTCAAATATAGTCAAAGTCAGATTGGGGGAGGTTTAGTGAGGAATATATCGGACATCATTGAGAATTACCTTAAGCAGGTTTTGGAAATGAGCGATAAAGACATTTTGGAAATCAAACGAAGTGAAATCGCCGATAAATTTCAATGCGTGCCGTCCCAGATCAATTATGTTATCAATACAAGATTCACGATTGAAAGAGGCTATCTTGTTGAGAGCAAACGGGGTGGCGGCGGCTATATCCGGATCATCAAAGTCCAGGCTTATGATCATGCACACTTGATTGATGATTTACTGTCTTTGATTCGGACGAGAATTTCGCAAAGCAGTGCTGAAGATGTCATCTACCGGCTTGTTGAGGAAGATGTAGTCACAGACCGTGAAGCAAAAATCATGCTGAGTGTACTCGACAGGTCTGTCCTGTATATCGAGCTGCCGCAGCGGGATGAGCTGAGAGCGAGAATGTTGAAGGCGATGCTGATGGCATTGAAGTATAAATAATACCAAAGCAGACAAAGAGGTGAGGGCATTGATTTGCCAACAGTGCAATCAAAGGCCGGCAACGCTGCACTTCACGAATTACTCAAATGGGGAAAAGTCGGAACTGCACTTGTGCGAAAAGTGTGCACAGGAAAAAGGTGACTTGTTCATGATGAGCAATGGCCCTGCTTTTTCGATCAATAGTTTGCTGGCCGGTTTATTGAATATGGAGCCTGCTTTTGAACAAAAAAAGGAAGCTTTTGAGACTGAGCAAGTTGCTCAGTGCCCTCAGTGCTCGATGACATTTCCGCAGTTTGTAAAAGTAGGCCGGTTTGGCTGTGCGACCTGCTATGATGCTTTTCGGGAGCAATTGACGCCAATTGTCAGGAGACTCCATAGCGGAAATTCCATGCACAATGGAAAAATACCGAAAAGGATCGGCGGTGACCTTCATTTAAGGAAGACAATCGATCATCTTAAGCAGACCCTAAAGCACCAAATTTCTGAGGAAGAATTTGAGCAAGCTGCCGGGACGAGGGACCAGATAAGGGAACTCGAAAGGAAATTGTCAGCAGGTCAAGAGGGAGGGGAGTAGCCTTGTCATTGGAGAAGTTCATCAATCAGGCTGTCAGCTCCTGGATGAGTGATGATGGTCCTGATTCAGATATTGTCCTAAGCTCTCGCATCCGTTTTGCAAGAAATCTTGATGAATATAACTTTCCCACCTTGTTCACCGATGGAGAGGCAGAGGCGGTCATCGGCACGATCATGGAGCGTGCCAGCCAAACTTCTGCAGCTGGCTTTGGACAGCTGGAAATGATCAAAATGGATGAGATACCACCTATGAAGAAACGGGTTTTGGTCGAGAAGCATTTAATCAGCCCGCATTTAGCGGAAAACGCTGTTCATGGTGCAGTGCTCTTGTCGGGTAATGAAGAAATTAGCATCATGATCAATGAAGAGGATCATATAAGGATTCAATGTTTATTCCCGGGCTTCCAGTTAACTGAAGCTTTAAAGGCTGCCAATGAAATCGATGACTGGCTTGAAGAGTATGTGAACTATGCTTTTGATGAAAAATTTGGCTATCTGACCAGCTGCCCGACGAATGCAGGAACTGGCCTGAGGGCATCGGTGATGATGCACCTGCCGGGCCTCGTTCTGACTCAGCAAATGAACCGGATTGTCCCGGCGATTAACCAGCTGGGTTTGGTGGTAAGAGGTATTTACGGTGAGGGCAGTGAAGCACTGGGCAATATCTTTCAAATATCGAACCAGATCACGCTTGGAAAATCGGAAGATGATATCGTGGATGATTTGAAAAGTGTCGTCGGCCAGATAATATCTCAGGAAAGGTCGGCGCGGGAAGCATTAGCGAAGACTTCGAACATACAATTAGAAGACAGAGTGTTTCGCTCTTACGGGACGCTTGCCAACAGCAGGATCATCGAGACAAAGGAAGCTGCACGATGCCTGTCTGATTTAAGGCTTGGAATAGATATGGGTTATATAAAGAATATATCGAAATCAATTTTGAATGAATTAATGATTTTGACTCAGCCGGGTTTTTTGCAGCAATATGCGGGAGGGCCGTTAAGACCGAATGAGCGGGATATCCGCAGAGCTGCTTTAATAAGAGAACGACTGAAAATGGAAACAAAAGACGAGTCAGGAGGATGATCTTATGATGTTTGGACGATTTACAGAGAGAGCACAAAAAGTATTGGCACTCGCACAGGAAGAGGCAATCCGCCTTGGACATAACAATATCGGTACAGAACACATCTTACTTGGCCTTGTGCGTGAAGGTGAGGGCATAGCAGCTAAGGCGCTTTATGGTCTCGGCCTTGGCGCAGAGAAGATCCAGAAGGAAGTGGAAAATCTGATTGGCCGCGGCCAGGAAACATCCCAGACAATCCACTATACTCCTAGAGCCAAGAAGGTGATTGAACTTTCCATGGATGAAGCGAGAAAGCTTGGTCATTCCTATGTAGGCACAGAGCACATCCTTCTTGGCTTGATTCGTGAGGGAGAGGGCGTTGCAGCCAGGGTGTTGAACAATCTTGGTGTCAGTCTGAATAAAGCGCGCCAGCAGGTCCTTCAGCTGCTTGGCAGCAATGAAACGTCCGGCCATCAGGGAGGCGGTACGGCAAATGCCAATACTCCGACTCTTGATAGTCTGGCAAGGGATTTGACAGCCATCGCAAGGGAAGGCAGCCTTGATCCGGTCATCGGCCGAAGCAAGGAAATCCAGCGTGTCATTGAAGTGCTGAGCCGCCGGACAAAGAACAACCCTGTACTGATCGGGGAGCCGGGTGTCGGTAAAACGGCGATCGCTGAAGGCCTGGCACAGCAAATCGTCAATAATGAAGTGCCTGAAATCCTTCGTGACAAGCGTGTTATGACTCTTGATATGGGTACAGTTGTTGCGGGCACTAAATACCGCGGTGAATTTGAGGACCGTCTGAAAAAGGTCATGGATGAAATCCGCCAGGCCGGGAATATCATCCTTTTCATCGATGAGCTTCACACGTTGATCGGTGCCGGCGGAGCAGAGGGTGCGATCGATGCATCCAATATCCTGAAGCCATCACTTGCCCGCGGTGAGCTGCAATGTATCGGGGCGACGACATTGGATGAATACCGTAAATATATTGAAAAAGATGCTGCGCTGGAACGGCGCTTCCAGCCAATCACAGTGGATGAGCCAACTGCAGAGGAATCTGTCCAGATTTTAAAAGGGCTTCGTGACCGCTATGAAGCTCACCATAGAGTATCGATCACAGACGAGGCAATCGAAGCGGCGGTAAAACTGTCTGACCGTTATATTTCAGACCGTTTCCTTCCGGATAAAGCGATTGACCTGATTGATGAAGCAGGTTCAAAGGTCCGTCTTCGCTCTTATACAACTCCTCCAAACCTCAAGGAGCTTGAAGTGAAGCTTGAGGAAGTGCGCAAGGAAAAGGATGCTTCAGTCCAAAGCCAGGAGTTTGAAAAAGCGGCATCCTTACGGGATACAGAACAACGCCTGCGCGAGCAGCTTGAGAATACGAAGAAGACTTGGAAAGAAAAGCAAGGCAAGGAAAACAGTGAGGTTACAGTGGAAGACATCGCGAATGTTGTCTCCAGCTGGACGAATATCCCTGTTTCGAAGCTGGCACAAACTGAAACAGATAAGCTGTTGAATCTTGAGGAAATCCTACACTCACGCGTGATTGGACAGGATGAGGCAGTCAAGGCTGTATCAAAGGCTGTTAGACGTGCACGTGCAGGCTTGAAGGATCCTAAGCGCCCGATTGGTTCATTCATCTTCCTTGGGCCGACAGGTGTTGGTAAAACGGAATTGGCGAGGGCGCTTGCCGAGTCCATGTTTGGCGATGAGGATGCGATGATCCGCGTCGATATGTCCGAGTATATGGAGAAGCATTCAACATCTCGTCTGGTCGGTTCGCCTCCAGGCTATGTAGGATATGATGAAGGCGGCCAGCTGACTGAAAAGGTCCGCAGGAAGCCATATTCCGTCATCCTGCTTGATGAAATTGAAAAAGCACATCCAGATGTGTTCAATATTCTGCTGCAGGTCCTTGAGGATGGACGCTTGACAGATTCTAAAGGACGCACAGTCGATTTCCGCAATACGATCATGATCCTGACATCCAATGTCGGTGCTGAAGCATTGAAGCGCAATAAATATGTCGGTTTCAATATCCAGGATGGGGAACAGGATTACAAGGATATGAAGGGCAAAGTCATGGAGGAGCTGAAAAAAGCCTTCCGTCCGGAATTCCTGAACCGTATCGATGAAATTATCGTGTTCCATGCTCTTGAAAAACCCCATCTGAAAGAAATCGTGACACTGATGTCCGATCAGCTTGTGAAGCGTTTGAGGGAACAGGAAATCACTCTTGAACTCACAGATGCGGCGAAAGACAAGATTTCTGAAGAAGGTTATGATCCGGAATACGGAGCCCGTCCATTGCGCAGGGCAATCCAGAAGCATATCGAAGACCAGCTGTCGGAAGAATTGCTGAAAGGAACAGTCCTTACCGGGCAAAATGTCGTCATTGATGTCGAAGAAGGGAAGTTCGTCGTCAAGACTCCGGAAGGATCCGCAAAGTCCTAATATTGCTTAACATGTGAAACTCAAGGGGTATACGTACTTAAATGCGTGTACCCCTTTTTTCAATATGGCTGTTTGATTAGCAGCAAAAAAATGAACAACAGGATATGTGCTTTGGCCTTGCTGAAAAGAACATTGGAAAATTACATATATCCTCCAACCGCTATCATTTCTTTTATTGCTTGTTAAGCATTATTATATAGATAACTACATTTATACTGAGAGGCTAAGAAAATGGCTAAAAGAAAAACGAAATTCATGTGCCAGGAATGCGGCTATGAATCTCCGAAATGGATGGGGAAATGTCCGGGCTGCGGACAATGGAATAAGATGGTCGAGGAAGTGGAAAGCACTGGATCGACAAGAAGGGGGGCTTTTGCAAACACAGGAAATACCACTATTGCGGCAAAGGCGACACCAATCACTACAATTGAAACAGTCAGTGAACCGAGGGTTAAGACGGACCTCAACGAATTGAACCGCGTGCTTGGCGGAGGCGTTGTCAGGGGATCACTTGTCTTGATCGGCGGAGATCCGGGTATCGGAAAATCGACACTCTTGCTCCAGGTATCCTATCAACTGGCGAAAAAGGCTCATTCTGTCCTTTATATTTCAGGTGAGGAATCCATGAGGCAGACGAAGCTGCGCGCTGACAGGCTTGGAGTCACATCTGACAATCTCTTTGTCTATTCAGAAACGAATCTGCAGGAAATCAGCCTGACAATCGAAAACAGCAATCCGGATTTTGTCATCGTCGATTCCATCCAGACGATTTTCCATCCGGAAGTTACCTCTGCGCCGGGAAGCGTGTCGCAGGTAAGGGAATGTACGGCGGAACTGATGCGCATCGCGAAGACAAAAGGCATCGCCATCTTCATCGTCGGACATGTGACGAAGGAAGGTTCGATTGCCGGTCCAAGGCTGCTTGAGCATATGGTGGATACCGTTCTTTATTTTGAGGGAGAAAGGCACCATACATACAGGATTCTCAGGGCGGTGAAAAACCGTTTTGGCTCGACGAATGAGATGGGCATTTTCGAGATGAAAGAAGCAGGCCTTGAGGAAGTGGCGAACCCTTCGGAGATCTTTTTGGAAGAAAGGTCACAGGGTGCTTCCGGTTCGACGGTTGTCGCTTCGATGGAAGGAACTCGGCCGGTCCTGGTTGAAATCCAGGCGCTGATTTCACCGACGAGTTTTGGAAATCCTCGGAGGATGGCTACCGGGATTGACCATAATCGGGTGTCGCTTTTGATGGCGGTGCTGGAAAAGCGCGTCGGTTTGCTTCTGGCCAATCAGGATGCGTATTTGAAGGTGGCCGGCGGGGTGAAGCTGGATGAACCGGCAATCGACCTTGCTGTAGCGGTGAGCATCGCATCGAGTTTCAGGGATAAGCCAACTCGTGCTTCTGATTGCATCATCGGTGAGGTTGGCCTCACGGGGGAAGTCCGAAGGGTATCAAGAATCGAGCAGCGTGTTCAGGAAGCAGCCAAGCTGGGCTTCGAAAGAATTATTTTACCAGAAAATAATCTTGGCGGATGGACTCCTCCACAGGGAGTCGAGTTGATTGGTGTATCATCTGTCAGCCATGCACTTAAAGTCACCTTAGGAGGTTGATGGATTGGAACAAAAGGAGCTTGAAGAAAAAGCGCTGGGTGAAATCCTCCGGTTTATCGCTCCCGGTACGCCGCTGAGGGACGGAATCGATAATGTTCTCCGTGCCAATACTGGCGGGCTGATTGTTTTTGGCTACAATGAGAAGGTGAAAAACCTCGTGGACGGCGGGTTTGAGATTAACTGCAGGTTCAGTCCGAGCTTTCTCTATGAACTGGCGAAAATGGATGGCGCCATCATTCTTAATGATACAGGCAGTAAAATATTGTTCGCCAACGCCCAGCTTGCCCCCGATACAGGTGTCCCGTCAACTGAAACCGGGATGCGCCACAGGACAGCGGAACGCGTGGCTAGACAGACAAAGGCTCTGGTCATTGCGATTTCCCAGCGGAGGAATGTCATCACCCTTTACCAGGGAAACCTTCGTTATGCCCTGAAGGATATTGGCGTCATTTTAACAAAGGCCAACCAGGCGATCCAGACACTCGAAAAATACAAAGTGGTTCTCGAGCAGAGCATTACCAATCTGGGAATCCTAGAATTCGAGAATCTTGTCACCTATAATGATTTGCTGCAGGTCATCCACCGTTTCGAAATGGTGCTGAGGATCAAGACAGAGCTGTTTACATACTTAAGTGAGCTTGGCATGGAGGGGCGGCTGATTCGCCTGCAAATGCAGGAGCTGTTATCTGAGATGGAACGAGAGGCACTGCTTGTGATCAAGGATTACTCTGCAGAAAACGATATGAAGGCCGAGGATGTGATGGCCAGGTTCCAGGACTTGTCGAAGTCGGGAGTCATAGAGGATTCTACCATCCTGAAACTGCTCGGATACCAGGGATATGTGCACATGGACGAATTCATCTGTCCAAGGGGATATCGGATGCTCAATAAAATTCCGCGGCTGCCGATGATCATCACCGAAAATCTGGTCAATCGATTTGGGAAATTTACCAATATGATCTCCGCATCAGTCGAAGAACTGGACGATGTCGAGGGAATCGGTGAAGTAAGGGCGCGGAAAATCAAAGAAGGGTTCAAACTGATCAGGGACCAGCTGATGGCAGACCGCCAAATGTAATGCACCACATTGGCGGTTTCCTATTAATTGACACTCGCATTTGCCGGTGCTAATTTAAAGAAGAGATTACTCCTATAGGGATATTGGCTAACTATTTTGTTCAGAGGAATATTTTAACAACGGCTTCTATTAAAAATGTTGGCCAAATAACGTAACTTTTTCATAGGTTGAAACGTATAAATCTTTGGGTATATTAAATGGATTGAAAACGAAAATGTTTTCAATATGCAGGGTTTCAAATTTTAGAAGTTGTTTATAATGAGTAAAAGGAGGTGAAAGGATGTTAAGACGTATCATTCAAGCCTGCTTCCTGATCATTGGGGGAACGCTTGGTATATTCTTAATTCCTGATTTATTATCATTGATGAACGCGGGAGATATGACTCTCATCAATAATCCTTATGTTACTGCTGTTTTGGGCGCACTTATTTTTTATCTTCTTACTTTTTGGGCCGTCGATCCTGTGACCAATTTTGTGAAGTGGGCTGAAGAATCGCTGATCAAGGCACCAATCACGGATGTCCTATTCGGCAGTGTCGGGCTTTTCTTTGGTTTGCTCGTGGCGTTTTTGGTTGGTTTTGCATTGAATGCCATCCAGGTGCCAGTCGTGAATACTGTTGCCCCGACACTTTTGACACTTTTATTTGGTTACCTGGGATTCCAGGTCGGCTTCAAAAAACGTGATGAGCTGCTTGGTTTATTTTCAAGGTCGAAGAAAAAGGGTGCTGAAGAAGAGACGGAAAAAGAAGAACGTCCAAGAGAATGGAAAATTCTCGATACCAGCGTGATTATTGACGGAAGGGTTGCTGACATCTGCCAGACTGGATTCCTTGAAGGAACAATTGTAATCCCGCAATTTGTCCTCGAAGAATTGCAGCATATCGCAGATTCATCCGATGTGTTGAAGCGCAATCGCGGCCGACGCGGATTGGACATCCTTAATCGCATTCAAAAGGAACTTAAGATCAATGTTGAAATTTATGAAGGTGATTTTGATGATATCCAGGAAGTCGACAGCAAGCTGGTGAAACTGGCCAAGCTGACAAATGGCGTTGTCGTCACGAATGATTTCAACCTGAACAAAGTCTGTGAATTGCAAAAGGTGGCCGTATTGAATATCAACGATCTTGCCAATGCGGTCAAACCAGTCGTCCTTCCTGGAGAAGAGCTGAACATTCAGGTCATCAAGGATGGAAAAGAGCATAACCAGGGCATCGCCTATCTTGATGATGGCACCATGATCGTTGTCGAAGAAGGCCGCGATTATATTGGAAAACGCATTGATGTGCTCGTGACAAGTGTGCTGCAGACATCTGCAGGAAGAATGATTTTCGCGAAACCCAAACTCGTGGAAAAAAGCGTAATCAGTTGATTTTTACATGACGAAAAAAGCCTTTATGGGCAGTTGATCCCCGCTTCCTTCACCGGTTCCTTGAAGGCATGAAGCAGGGCTTCGGCTGCCCCTTTATATGTATTTCACTTCGAAAAATTGAAAAATGTCTAGCTCCAGCGCCTAGCCCCTCGAGTCGCATGTCTAGTTGCGCCTCCTAGAAACTCCGAAACTTCAACTCCGCCAACAGAAGCAAAAAGCGCTTCTTTGACGGAGTCTCCAGTTTCTGTGTTTCTGGGCAGTCGGCTGCACATTTCGGTTTCAGTCCGCCCGATGAAGTCAAAGAACGACTTCATCGGGCGGCCCTCCGTGGCACACGATGTGCTAGACCCGCCAGCCACAGGACGTGGCGTTTTTAGGAGGGCAGCGCTTGTCGGGGCTGACCATGGCGCTTGCGCTTTTCAAAATAGATAGGAGTTTTCTTTATGCCTTATCAGGTCATTATTCCTGCTGCAGGTCAGGGCAAGAGGATGGGAGCAGGGAAAAATAAGCTGCTGCTGACGCTCAAAGCAACCCCAATCCTCATCCACACGCTAAAGGTGTTCGAAGCTGATCCCGAATGCACGGGCATCATTCTTGCAATTCATCCCGATGATGAGCAAGAGTTTAAATCTTTATTGAATGAGTATGGTATACATAAGGTATCTTCACTTGTCACCGGCGGAAAGGAAAGGCAGGACAGTGTATACAACGGGCTGATGGCCGTAAGTTCCCTGGATGGGATCGTGCTTGTGCATGATGCCGCACGCCCATTCATCAAAATTGAGACCATCCACAAGCTCGTGGATGCGGCAAGCAAGGATGGCGGGGCAATCGTAGCTGTTCCTGTAAAAGATACAATCAAGAAAGCGGCCAACAATCAGGTTTCTGAAACAGTCGAACGCTCCAGTCTGTGGTCCGTCCAGACTCCCCAGGCTTTTCGCGTCTCTGTTTTGCTCGAAGCGCATAACAAGGCAGCGAGGGAACAGTTCATCGGGACAGATGAATCAAGCCTGGTTGAACGTATCCCCCATCCAGTGAGCATCATAGAAGGAGACTATGATAATATAAAGCTGACAACACCAGAAGATTTATATTTTGCCGAGGCCATTCTGCGCAAACGGAATGAATCCGGTGTTTGAAAATAGAATGGAAAAAACAGCACTTTTAAAGGAGTAATTCACTATGTTTCGAATTGGACAAGGTTTTGATGTGCATCAACTGACGGAAGGACGCCCGCTGATCATCGGCGGAATCACGATTCCATATGAAAAAGGGCTGCTTGGCCACTCGGATGCTGACGTACTTTTACATACGGTAGCAGATGCATGCCTGGGGGCAATTGGCGAAGGAGATATCGGCCGGCATTTCCCGGATACGGACCCAGAATTCAAGGACGCCGATTCGGCAAAATTGCTTGAGCATGTATGGAAGATTGTGAAGGGAAAAGGCTATGAACTCGTCAACATCGACTGCACGATCATCGCCCAGCAGCCAAAGATGGCCCCGCATATTGAAGCGATGCGCGAGAGGATCGCGGGATTGCTTGAGGGGGAACCGGATCAGGTGAACGTCAAGGCGACGACAACAGAAAAGCTTGGATTCCCGGGCCGAGGTGAAGGGATTGCTTCCCAGGCAACCGTATTGCTGAAGCAGACAGAGAAATAAATTCGGTGCTACTTCCGCTTTATATATTGATAGTGATACAATAATGGACAGCTATATTAGAGGAGGATTCACTATGTCAGCAGATATCCGGGTGCGTTACGCACCGAGTCCGACTGGACATTTACATATCGGGAATGCCCGTACAGCATTATTCAATTATCTATTCGCACGCAACAGAGGCGGAAAGTTCATTATCCGTATTGAAGATACAGATAAAAAACGCAATATCGAAGGCGGAGAGCAGAGCCAATTGAAGTATCTTCAGTGGCTTGGAATCGACTGGGACGAGAGCGTCGATGTTGGCGGCGAATATGGACCATACCGCCAGTCAGAGCGTAACCACATATATGAGCAATATAATCAGGAGCTTCTTGATAAAGGTCATGCCTACAAGTGCTATTGCACCGAGGAAGAGCTAGAGGCTGAGCGCGAGGAGCAGGCTGCACGCAATGAGACTCCACATTATTCAGGGCGCTGCCGCAACCTGACGCCAGAACAGCGCGAGCAGTTTGAACAGGAAGGACTCCAGCCAAGTCTTCGCTTCAAAGTGCCTGCAGGCCAGATCCTGAAGTTCGATGATATGGTAAAAGGCGACGTGAGCTTTGAATCAGACGGAATGGGTGACTTTGTCATCGTCAAGAAGGATGGCACGCCTACTTACAACTATGCGGTTGTCATGGATGATCATTTAATGAAGATTTCCCACGTTCTTCGCGGGGATGACCATATCTCCAATACACCGAAGCAGCTTGTGATTTATGAAGCGCTTGGCTGGGAGCCGCCTGTGTTTGGCCATATGACGCTGATTGTCAACGAAAGCCGCAAAAAGCTGAGCAAGCGTGACGAGTCCATTATCCAGTTCATCGAGCAGTACGAGGAGCTTGGCTATTTGCCTGAGGCACTGTTCAACTTCATTACCCTGCTTGGATGGTCTCCATCAGGTGAAGAAGAGATTTATTCAAAGGATGAGTTCATCGAGATTTTCGACCCTGCCAGACTTTCAAAATCTCCGGCTCTCTTTGACCAGCAGAAGCTTGCCTGGATGAACAATCAATATATGAAAAAAGCAGATCTTGACAGGGTTTTCGAGCTTGCACTGCCGCACCTCGTCAAAGCTGGAAAGGTCAGCGAGAATCGTAGTGCAGAAGAGGAAGCATGGGTACGCAACCTCATCTCCCTGTATCATGATAAAATGAGCTTCGGAGCGGAAATCGTCGAGATGTCGGATTTATTTTTCCGCGATGAGGTAAACTATGATGAAGAAGCAAAAGAAGTTCTTGCAGGCGAACAGGTTCCTGAAGTGCTGAAAGCATTCCTTGGAGAAATCGAGCAGCTTGAAGAATTCAAGGCGGATGGAATCAAGGCAGCGGTGAAGGCGGTCCAAAAAGGTACCGGCCATAAAGGCCAGAAGCTTTTCATGCCGATTCGTGCGGCTGCGACAGGCCAGACACATGGACCGGACCTGATGCTTGCGATGGAATTGATCGGGAAAGACAAGGTCAAGGAAAGAGTCCAGAAACTTTTGGGCTAATAACTTTTTTAAGCTCTTTTAGTTAACAGAATTTCAAAAATGTAATATAGTAAGAGTAATTCTATAAAACCAAAGTGTTGAAGAGGAAAAGTAGAAGAATGACGCTTATTAGAGAGAACCATCACCGGCTGAAAGTGGTTCAGGCCCCTCATTTTTTGAAATGCGCCTCAGAGTCCCTGTGCGAAAAGGCAAACATAGCCATAGTAGTATTGGGCGGGACCTCCCGTTAACAGGCGGAAGTTGAGGCCATGCCAGGATTTGAAGGCGGCCTAAACAGAGTGGAACCGCGCATACAAAGCGTCTCTGTCGTTTACGACAGGGGCGCTTTTTTATATGGTGTACTCCGGGAATAGTCTGAGTGGCCACTTACCGGTCAGATAATCACGGATATGTGCCCGGTCTCAGGGCAAGGGGTGGAAACGGGGCACATAAAGCACCGATATGTACCCGATCTCAGGCAAAGGGATGAAAACGGGGCACATAAAACACGGATATGTTCCCGGTTTCAGGCAAAGGGATGAAAACGGGGCACATAAAACATGGATATATGCCCGGTCTCAGGGCAAAGGGTGGAAACGGGGCACATAAAACACGGATATGTACCCGGTCTCAGGGCAAGGGGTGGAAACGGGGCATATAAAACATTGATATGTGCCCGAAAAAGCCAGAGGATCAAGATTTCGGTCACATACATCCAAAACAATTGGGTTATAACCAAATCTCCGCTCTAAAGGTGCTCACAAATGAGCAAATTCCCTATCAGTTTTTAAAAGAAGGAGGGTTTCAACATGTTTAAAATGATGAAGGAAGATATAGAAGTTGTGTTTGAACAAGATCCTTCTGCGAGAAGCGCGCTGGAAGTGATTTTGACATATGCTGGATTGCATGCGATCTGGTCTCATCGTTTGGCACATGCTTTCTATAAGCGCAAGTTTTATTTTATCGCAAGGGCCATCTCGCAGATCAGCCGCTTTTTTACGGGGGTTGAAATCCATCCGGGAGCAAAGATTGGCAGAAGGTTTTTCATCGATCACGGGATGGGCGTCGTCATCGGCGAAACTTGTGAAATCGGTGATAATGTGACGGTGTTCCAGGGGGTTACCCTCGGAGGGACCGGCAAGGAAAAAGGCAAGCGCCATCCAACGGTGATGGACAATGCGTTGATTGCGACTGGCGCGAAGGTTTTAGGTTCGATCACGATTGGGGAGAATTCTAAAGTCGGGGCAGGGTCGGTTGTCCTGAAGGATGTGCCGCCGAACTCTACTGTGGTCGGCATTCCGGGAAAAATCGTCATCCAGGATGGCGTCAGGGTCAAAAAGGACTTCAATCATCGCGATTTGCCGGACCCTGTTTCTGACCGCTGCCAGGAGATCGAAAAGGAACTGGTTAAACTAAGAAAAGAACTTGAACTAGTGAAATTACAAGAAGAGATTGAAGTTGTGAAACAAGGAAGGGGCATGGGAAATGGGAATCAAAATTTATAATACACTTACCCGCAATAAAGAAGAGTTTATCCCACTGGAAGAGGGAAAAGTGAAGATGTATGTCTGCGGACCTACCGTCTATAACTATATCCACATCGGAAATGCCCGTCCGGCTATTGTTTTCGACACGGTGCGCCGCTACCTTGAATTCCGCGGCTACGAGGTCAGATATATTTCTAATTTTACAGATGTCGATGATAAACTCATCAAAGCCGCGAACGAACTCGGCGAAGATGTACCGACCATCGCTCAGCGCTTCATCAATGCCTATTTCGAGGATGTCCACGCACTTGGCTGCAAAAAGGCCGATGCACATCCAAGGGTGACCGAGACAATGGATTTGATCATCGAATTCATCGGTGCCTTGATTGAAAAAGGCTTTGCCTATGAGTCCGGCGGGGATGTCTATTACCGCACGAGGGAATTCGAAGGATACGGTAAGCTTTCCCATCAATCGATCGAAGAGCTGAAGGTTGGAGCAAGGATCCAGGTCGGAGAGAAGAAGAAAGACGCACTTGATTTTGTTCTTTGGAAAACAGCAAAGGAAGGCGAGATTTCCTGGGACAGTCCTTGGGGCAAAGGCCGTCCGGGATGGCATATCGAGTGCTCGGCAATGGCACGTGAATATCTTGGGGATACAATCGATATCCACGCAGGAGGCCAGGACCTTGCATTCCCTCACCATGAAAATGAAATCGCCCAGTCAGAGGCGTTGACAGGAAAGACGTTTGCCCGCTACTGGATGCATAATGGTTATATCAATATCGATAATGAGAAGATGTCCAAATCACTTGGCAATTTTGTCACCGTGCATGACATCATCAAGCAGCATGATCCGCAGGTGTTAAGGTTCTTCATGCTGTCCGTGCATTATCGCAATCCAATCAACTACAGCGAGGAGCTGCTTGAAAATACGAAGGCTGCCTTCGAGCGCCTGAAGACTTCCTATCAGAACCTGAAACACCGCATGGATGCAAGTGCTGAATTGACCGATAACAATCAGGAATGGCTCGATAAAATCGCTGCGCTCCGCAGTCAGTTCATCAAGGAAATGGACGATGATTTCAATACAGCAAATGGTGTGTCCGTATTGTTCGACCTATCGAAGCTGTCCAATCTGTACCTGATGGAGAAGAATACTTCTGCAGTAGTGATCCAGTCATTCATCAATGAATTCGAAGCTTTATTCGGCGTTCTCGGTCTGTCACTGAAGGATGAAGAGCTGTTGGATGAAGAAATCGAGGCACTGATCGAAAAAAGGACCCAGGCACGGAAGGAAAGGAACTTCCAGCTGGCAGATGAAATCCGTGACCAGCTGAAGGAAATGAACATCATCATTGAGGACACTCCTCAGGGCATCAGATGGAAAAGAGGCTAAATGATGCTGCATTACGAAAAACGAGTGGATGAAAAACAATTGAACAGCCTTGCGCTTGCTTATATGGGTGATGCGGTGTACGAACTGTATGTCCGGCATCACCTGCTGCACAGCGGGAAGGTGCGGCCGAACCAGCTGCACAAGGAAGCGACCGCTTATGTTTCAGCAAAATCACAGGCGAAGTACCTCCATAAATTGATGGAAATGGAAGAGCTGTCAGAACATGAGATGGCCATTGTCAGACGGGGCCGCAATGCGAAATCAGGCTCAGTCCCGAAAAACACCGATGTCCAAACATATCGTTACAGTACAGCCTTTGAGGCCTTGATCGGCTCTTTGCATCTGGCAGGGAATGAAAGACGGATAGAAGAACTGATTGCCAAAGTATTTGCACTCGCTGAAGAATAGATAGGAGGAAGGGTTCCAGATGAGCCAGAGACAAAAGCAAAAACAGAACCGGAACACCAGGCAGAAGCAGGATGACGATAAAAACCGGAAACCTGCGCGGAACCTGGCGCAGAAACCGGAAGACAAACCAAAGAGAAAACAAGCCAGGAACCAGGACCATGATACAAAGCGTGTCCAGAAACCCGCAGTTGGCCGTGACATGAAGCAAAGGCAAAAACCTGAACATGAGCGGGAGCAAAACGAAAACCAGGATTATATCATTGGCAAAAATCCAGTCATCGAAGCACTGAAATCAGATCGTGACATCAACAAGATCCTGATTGCGGAAGGCTCCCAGAGCGGACAAATGCAACAGGTCATCGGAATGGCAAGGGAAGCCAATGTCATGGTTCAATTCGTCCCGAAAAAGAAGATCGACCAGCTTGCTGATGGCAATCACCAGGGTGTCATCGCCCAGGTAGCAGCCTACGAATATGCGGAGATAGATGATCTGTTCGCGGCAGCGGAAAAGAAAAATGAGGCTCCTTTCTTTTTGCTCCTTGATGAAATTGAGGACCCTCACAATCTTGGATCAATCATGAGGACAGCTGATGCTTCAGGAGCGCATGGAATTATCATTCCTAAGCGGAGAGCTGTGGGACTGACGTCTACAGTAGCAAAACTATCTACGGGTGCAATCGAATATATCCCGGTTGCGAGGGTCACGAATATGGCACAGACAATCGATGAACTGAAGGAACGCGGTGTCTGGATTGCCGGAACCGATGCATCGGCGAAACAGGATTATCGCCAAATGGATGGCACATTACCTTTGGGTCTGGTAATTGGCAGCGAAGGAAAAGGCATGGGAAGGCTGATCCGGGATAAATGTGATTTCCTATTGAGCCTGCCGATGGCTGGACATGTGACTTCCTTGAATGCATCAGTGGCCGCAGCGCTTTTGATGTATGAAGTTTACCGCAAACGTCAACCTCTAGGGGAATAGGAATGGATATCCTGCTTGTTGACGGCTACAATATTATCGGCGCATGGCCGGAACTGGTCAGCCTCAAGAAGAAAGAACTCTCAGCGGCCAGGGACAGGCTGGTGGAAATCATGGCTGAGTACCAGGCTTATACCGGCTATCGCGTCATCATTGTTTTCGACGCTTATTTTGTATCAGGCACACAAAAGAAATATAAAAATTATAAAGTGGATGTAATTTTTACAAAAGAAAATGAAACGGCAGATGAAAGGATTGAAAGGCTGGCAATCGAACTAAGCAACCGCCAAACGCAAATTCATGTAGCCACCTCAGACTATACCGAGCAATGGGCGATTTTTGGACAGGGAGCCTTACGGAAATCAGCAAGGGAGCTGCTTAATGAAACAAATTTAATCAGTAAAAAAATAGAAAAAAGCGTGAAAGTGATCCAGGAAAAGAAGCCAAGTGCAAAGATTCCGCTTACAAAAGAAGTGGCAGAAATTTTTGAAAAATGGCGCAGAGGAGAGCAATGACCTGTTGACGCCTTAAAAAAGCCTGCTGTATAATATTTCTAACTGTATGTGCGGGCGGGGGGATCGAAATGAGTGCTGACATCGGGAATCGTTTAAATGACGCTTATTTATTGCTGGAAGATGAAGAAATTGTTGAAGCAGTTCACAGAGGAGAAAGTGATGCACTTGATTTTCTGATTCACAAATACAGGAACTTTGTTCGGGCGAAAGCACGTTCATATTTCCTGATTGGAGCAGATAAAGAGGACATCGTGCAGGAAGGAATGATCGGGCTATATAAAGCAATCCGTGATTTCCGGGAGGACAAGCTAACATCATTCAAAGCATTTGCAGAACTATGCATTACCCGTCAGATCATTACGGCCATCAAGACGGCCACAAGGCAAAAACACATCCCGCTTAACTCCTATGTTTCCCTGGACAAGCCGATTTATGATGAAGAATCGGACAGGACACTGATGGATGTTTTATCCGGAGCCAAAGTGATGGACCCCGAAGAGTTATTTATCAATCAGGAAGAGTTTGACCAGATTGAAGTGAAAATGTCAGAGCTGCTGAGTGACCTTGAACGAAAAGTGCTCGCATTGTATTTGGACGGACAATCCTATCAGGAAATTTCCGAAGAGCTGAATCGCCATGTCAAATCCATCGACAACGCGCTTCAGCGTGTGAAGCGGAAGCTTGAAAGGTATCTTGAACTGAGAGAGCTGTCAGTATAGGCGAAATTGACGAAAAATAGCCATAAAACTGACTTTTACTCCCAAAAGCTCTTATTGACACAATCTATCAGCCGTGTTATCTTTTTAAAGATATAATAGATGGCGGTTTCATAGAATTCCGCCTATTGAAGCGGGTGTAGATGTCAATGAACAACAAAGTGACTCTTGCTTGTCAGGAATGCGGGTCCCGCAATTATTCCACTACGAGCAACAAGCAAACGCAAACGGAACGGCTGGAGCTGAAAAAGTACTGCAGCAACTGTGGTGCCCATACAGTTCATAAGGAAACGAAATAAGGTTTTCAGATAGATCATCATATGGAATTCCGATAAGTTGGAGGTTACAAAATGCAGCGCATCACTAAGTTTTTCAGTGAAGTTGGACGTGAAATGAGAAAGGTCAGCTGGCCTAGACGCAAGGAACTGACTCGCTACACGATTACAGTTCTGTCTACAGTTGCTTTTGCTGCTCTGTTCTTCGCAGTGTTAGACCTTGGTATTTCTGAATTGATTCGCTTAATTCTTGAATAACCACTGCACACTCATGGTATAATGGAAAATATAAACGCAGGACAAGTTTAAAAGCCCGGATAACGGGTTTTTTATTTGCTTGAAAAAAATTCACCATTACATTAGATGTTGTATAGCTCCAGTGCCTAGCCCCTCGAGGTCGCTTCGGTCCAGTCAATGAAGTCAAAGAACGACTTCACTGCCTGGCCCTCCAGCGCTTGTCGGGGCTGACCAAGGCACTTACGCTTTTCTAGTGCATTTGGAAATGGGGAGGGACGGACGATTTAGTCCTCGATAATGGAAAAGAATTGGTATGTAGTGCATACTTACTCGGGCTACGAGAACAAGGTCAAGACGAATCTTGAAAAGCGTGTTGAAACAATGGGCATGCAAGATAAGATCTTCCGTGTGATCGTTCCTGAAGAAGAAGAAACAGATTTCAAAAATGGCAAAAAGAAAGTTGTGAAGAGAAAGACTTTCCCTGGCTATGTTTTAGTAGAGTTGGTCATGACAGATGATTCCTGGTATGTTGTCCGCAATACGCCAGGCGTAACGGGCTTCGTCGGCTCTGCAGGTGCTGGATCAAAACCTACACCGCTGCTGCCTGAAGAAGTAACTTTCATCCTTAAGCGCATGGGCGTTGAAGAGAAGAAGGTAGATGTCAACTTCGAACTTGGCGAGACAGTACAAGTCAGCGAAGGGCCGTTTGCGAACTTCACGGGTACAATCGAAGAGATCGATAAGGATAAAGCGAAGCTTAAAGTTCTTGTCAATATGTTCGGGCGCGATACTCCGGTTGAGCTTGAATTTTCCCAGATTGAAAAATTATAATCTGAAATAACTTGAAATCAACTTTAAAAAGTGTTAATATTTCATAGGTCAGTATGTCTTGGACGATTGACAGATATATGTCAAGTTCTTTATTTTATATAAAGACTTTTTATTATGAGTGGGAGGGGAAAATCCCCTATTACCACATCACGGACTTTAAGGAGGTGTGTCTCGTGGCTAAAAAAGTAATTAAAATGGTTAAATTGCAAATCCCTGCTGGCAAAGCCAATCCGGCACCACCAGTTGGACCTGCACTAGGTCAAGCCGGTGTTAACATCATGGGATTCTGTAAGGAATTTAACGCTCGTACAGCTGATCAAGCTGGATTGATCATTCCGGTTGAAATCACGGTTTTTGAAGACCGTTCATTTACATTTATTACGAAAACTCCTCCTGCTGCAGTTCTTTTGAAGGTAGCAGCTGGAATCCAGTCTGGTTCTGGTGAACCAAACCGTAATAAAGTAGCAACAGTCAAGCGTGATAAAGTACGTGAGATTGCTGAACAGAAAATGCCTGACCTGAACGCAGCTAGCGTTGAAGCAGCAATGCGCATGGTTGAAGGTACTGCACGCAGCATGGGAATCAATATCGAAGACTAATTTCTGCTGCAGAGGATGAATGGGTTGCGGAGCTGAATTAGATTTCACCCGCAACCTTTTGTCTGAAACGGCGCCTTTATGGCGCCTTCGCTTTTCAAGCTCTGGTGCCGTCAAGGTGCCACCGCTTTCGTTGTCTAGCTCCGACGTATGGCCTATGTGCCATTGCGTCTCCGCTTTTCAAAGTGGGAGGTTATTCCGTTAAAACCACAATACAGGAGGAACTAAAAATGGCTAAAAAAGGTAAAAAGTATCTTGAAGCTGCTAAGCTTGTAGATCGCTCTCAAGCATATACAGCTGCTGAAGCAATTGAGCTTGCTAAAAAGACAAGCACAGTTAAATTTGACGCTACTGTTGAAGCTGCTTTCCGTCTGGGTGTAGACCCTAAGAAAGCTGACCAGCAAATCCGTGGAGCGGTTGTGCTTCCAAACGGAACTGGTAAAACTCAACGCGTTCTTGTATTCGCTAAAGGCGAAAAATTAAAAGAAGCAGAAGCTGCTGGTGCAGACTATGTTGGCGATGCAGAATACATCAACAAGATCCAGCAAGGCTGGTTCGACTTTGACGTAATCGTTGCTACGCCTGACATGATGGGTGAAGTTGGTAAGCTTGGTCGCGTATTGGGACCTAAAGGTTTGATGCCAAACCCTAAGACTGGCACAGTTACTTTTGATGTAACAAAAGCAGTTAACGAAATCAAGGCTGGTAAAGTAGAATACCGCGTTGACAAGTCTGGTAACATCCACGTACCTATCGGAAAAGTTTCTTTCGAAGACAACAAGCTTGTTGAAAACTTCAACACAATCTTCGAAACAATGATGAAGGTCAAGCCAGCTGCAGCTAAAGGAACATACATGAAGAACGTTACGATCTCTACTACAATGGGACCTGGCGTTAAAGTTGATCCTTCAACTGTAAAATAATAGTATTTGACAATCAACGAAGGATTGTATATAATTCTTCTTGTTGTGAAAATAGAATTACATTTGTACCGCAGACAGCAGGGGCTTAATGCTTAATATCCTGCCGAGGTCATACGATAGAGCAACATACTTGCTATTGTATACTTCCTCCGCGTCTGCCTTGATGCGGAGGTTTTTATTTGATCGGTATAAATGCAGAAATCTACAGGAGGTGTAAGGATGAGCGCAATTATCGAAGTGAAAAAGCAAATCGTTGACGAGATTGCTGGCAAACTTAAAGAAAGTAAATCAACTATCGTCGTTGATTACCGTGGACTTTCAGTTGCTGAAGTAACTGAACTTCGTAAAGAGCTTCGCGAAGCTGGTGTTGAATTCAAGGTTTACAAAAACTCTATGACACGCCGTGCTGCAGAAGCTGCTGAACTTGCTGACTTAAACGCATCTTTAACAGGCCCTAACGCAATCGCGTTCAGTACTGAAGATGTCGTTGCACCAGCTAAGATTCTTAACGAATTCGCTAAGAAGCATGAAGCCCTTGAAATCAAGGCGGGCGTAGTTGAAGGCAACATCGTTACAGTAGAAGAAATCAAGGCACTTGCAGATCTGCCATCTCGCGAAGGTCTACTTTCTATGCTACTCAGCGTACTTCAAGCTCCAATCCGCAATCTTGCTCTTGCTGCAAAAGCTGTTGCAGAACAGAAAGAAGAGCAAGGCGCGTAAGCTAAAAATAATTACCGTTTAACAATAAA
The DNA here is from genome assembly GCF_030122805.1 of Mesobacillus sp. AQ2. NCBI lineage: Bacteria > Bacillati > Bacillota > Bacilli > Caryophanales > Bacillaceae > Mesobacillus > Mesobacillus sp. AQ2. The sequence continues at coordinate 129,357 of NZ_CP126080.1, forward strand.
AAACTAACCTATTAGGAGGAAACAAATCATGACTCAAGAACAAATCATTGAAGCAGTTAAAAATATGACTGTTTTAGAACTTAACGATCTAGTAAAAGCAATCGAAGAAGAATTCGGCGTAACTGCTGCTGCACCAGTAGCAATGATGGGTGGAGCTGCTGCTGGCGGCGCTGCTGAAGAAAAAACTGAGTTTGACGTAGTTCTTGCATCTGCTGGCGACCAGAAGATCAAGGTTATCAAAGTTGTTCGTGAAATCACAGGTCTTGGTCTTAAAGAAGCGAAGGAAGTTGTTGACAACGCTCCTAAAGCTCTTAAAGAAGGCGTTTCTAAAGAAGAAGCTGAAGAAATCAAAGCTAAGCTTGAAGAAGTTGGAGCTAACGTCGAAGTTAAGTAATCAACCTTACAATAAAAAGCTCGCTGCTAAAGCGGGCTTTTTTTTCGCTTTATATCTTTGTAGTTGAATCAAGTTAAATGACCTTAACTCCGAGAAGTGTCTAGCTTCAGCGCCTAGCCCCTCGAGACGCTTCGGTCCGATCAATGAAGTCAAAAAACGACTTCACTGATCGGCCCTCCAGCGCTTGTCGGGTCTGACCAAGGCGCTTCCGCTTTTCGATTTTTTGCTTTTTAATCACAAAGAGTTTATAATACCGCAGTAGCAATGCAATCCGCGATCGCATTCTTCAAATGAGTCCCCGTGGAGGTGAGAGATTTTGACTGAACATTATTACTCCCGCAAACCCAGCACTGAAAGCAATCCTGTGAAATGGCAAAGCGAATTGAAGGGAAACACCTTCCGTTTCAAGACGGACAGCGGCGTTTTTTCAAAAAAGGAAGTCGATTTTGGTTCGAGATTATTGATCGATACCTTCGAACTAAAGAAAGCTGATGGGATGGTTCTCGATGTAGGCTGCGGCTATGGACCGATCGGACTTTCAATTGCCAGGGCCTATCCAGAAGCGATGGTCCACATGGTGGATGTCAATGAAAGAGCGATTATGCTTGCGAAAGAAAACGCGTCCGAAAATAAAGTGGACAATGTGAAAATCTATGAAAGTGACCGGCTGAATGGAGTGGAAGAAGACGGATTCGATGCAATCCTCACCAACCCGCCGATCCGAGCCGGCAAAAAAATCGTTCACGATATATTCGAACAAAGTTTTCAGCGTTTAGCTGAAGGCGGAGAGCTCTGGGTGGTCATCCAAAAAAAACAGGGTGCTCCATCAGCGATGGAAAAAATGAAAGAACTTTTTGGCGATGTAGAGGTTGAGGCGAAAAGTAAAGGATACTTTATTCTCAAATCTGTTAAATGTTGACGTGAGAAAACCGCTATGTTAATATTATAAAATGCCAATATATTAGTTTTCTTTTCAATTGCTATTTTCATCGAAAGTTGTATAATTTTGGGCATAAAGGGAAAACTAACAAAATAATTGTTCGTTGCAGGAAATGTGGTTTTTAGGTGAAAACCCTTTTTCTTTTTGTCTTTTGAAATGGAGGAAACTTCATGGACAAGACAGGGATAGATGAATAATAACGCTTGATTTGAGGGGTGAATCAGTTGACAGGTCAACTAGTTCAGTATGGACGACACCGCCAACGTAGAAGTTATGCTCGCATCAGTGAAGTTTTGGAATTGCCGAATTTGATTGAAATTCAAACCTCTTCCTATCAGTGGTTTCTTGATGAGGGCCTCCGTGAAATGTTCCAGGACATTTCACCGATTGAAGACTTTACTGGTAACTTATCGTTAGAGTTTATCGATTACAGTCTTGGCGAACCGAAATATCCAGTGGAAGAATCAAAAGAAAGAGACGTTACTTACTCTGCACCATTGCGGGTAAAGGTCCGCCTTGTAAACAAGGAAACAGGTGAAGTAAAGGACCAGGATGTCTTCATGGGCGATTTTCCGCTTATGACAGAAACTGGCACGTTTGTCATAAACGGTGCTGAAAGGGTTATCGTTTCCCAGTTAGTGCGTTCACCAAGTGTGTACTATAGTGGGAAACTTGATAAGAACGGGAAGAAAGGGTTCACTGCAACCGTTATTCCTAACCGCGGCGCCTGGTTAGAGTATGAAACAGATGCCAAGGATGTTGTATATGTAAGGATCGATCGTACGAGGAAGCTCCCTGTTACGGTTCTTTTGCGTGCATTAGGGTTCGGTTCTGATCAAGAAATCATTGATCTGATCGGTGATAACGAATATATCCGTAATACTCTTGAAAAAGACAATACGGAAAGTACGGAAAAAGCGCTTCTTGAAATTTATGAGCGTCTCCGTCCTGGCGAACCGCCTACAGTTGACAATGCAAAAAGCCTTTTGGTATCAAGATTCTTTGATCCAAAGCGCTATGACCTTGCAAATGTAGGGCGTTATAAAATCAACAAAAAGCTTCATATTAAAAACCGTTTATTCGGGCAAAAGCTTGCAGAAACATTGGTGGATCCTGAAACAGGAGAAATCATCGCAGAAAAAGGCGTCACTCTTGACCGCCGTACTTTGGATAAGATCATCCCTGCGCTTGAGAACAATGTTGGCTTCAAGACAATCAGCCCTTACGGCGGCGTGGTTGAAGAGGATGTAACGCTTCAAAGCATTAAAATCTACTCACCGAACGATGTTGAGGGTGAGAAAGAGATTAATGTTCTAGGAAACGCCTATGTCCCTGAACCGATCAAAAACATCACGCCTGCTGATATCATTGCATCCATCAGCTACTTCTTTAACTTGCTGCATGGTGTTGGCGACACGGATGATATCGACCATTTAGGTAACAGACGTCTTCGTTCTGTTGGCGAACTATTGCAGAACCAATTCCGTATTGGTTTGTCCCGAATGGAGCGTGTAGTCCGTGAAAGAATGTCCATCCAGGACACAAACACGATTACACCACAGCAATTAATCAATATCCGCCCGGTCATTGCGTCCATTAAAGAGTTCTTTGGAAGCTCACAGCTTTCACAGTTCATGGACCAGACAAATCCGCTGGCTGAATTGACACATAAGAGGCGTCTTTCTGCATTGGGACCTGGTGGTCTTACACGTGAACGCGCAGGCTTTGAAGTGCGTGACGTTCACTACTCCCACTATGGACGTATGTGCCCGATCGAAACGCCTGAAGGTCCAAACATCGGTTTGATCAACTCACTTTCAAGTTTCGCGAAGGTTAACCGCTTCGGATTCATCGAGACTCCGTACCGCCGTGTTGATCCTGAAACAGGTAAAGTGACAAGCCATTTCGATTACTTAACAGCTGATGAAGAAGATAACTATGTAGTGGCACAGGCGAATGCTCGTCTTGCTGATGATGGTTCCTTCGTTGATGAAGAAGTAATTGCCCGTTTCCGCGGTGAAAATACTGTTGTCATGCGTGACCGCGTCGATTACATGGACGTATCACCGAAGCAGGTTGTATCCGCAGCCACTGCGTGTATCCCGTTCCTTGAAAACGATGACTCCAACCGTGCCCTAATGGGTGCGAACATGCAGCGTCAGGCTGTTCCATTGATGCAGCCTGAAGCACCAAGAGTCGGAACTGGAATGGAACACGTTTCTGCCAAAGACTCCGGAGCTGCAGTCATCTGTAAGCATGAGGGGATTGTCGAGCATGTGGAAGCCCGTGAAGTCTGGGTACGCCGCGTCAAGGAAGTAGACGGACAGGAAGTCAAGGGTGACCTTGATAAGTACCGTATGCTGAAGTTCATCCGTTCCAACCAGGGAACATGCTACAACCAGCGCCCAATCGTAAGTATTGGCGACCGTGTAACCAAAGGGGAAATCCTTGCAGATGGCCCGTCAATGGAAAAAGGTGAACTGGCACTTGGCCGTAACGTCCTTGTTGGCTTCATGACATGGAATGGTTATAACTACGAGGATGCGATCATCATGAGTGAGCGCCTCGTTAAAGACGATGTATATACATCGATCCATATAGAAGAATATGAGTCAGAGTCCCGCGATACAAAGCTTGGACCTGAAGAAATCACACGTGATATCCCGAACGTCGGGGAAGATGCATTAAGAAACCTTGATGAGCGCGGAATCATCCGTGTCGGTGCTGAAGTAAAAGATGGAGATCTTCTAGTAGGTAAGGTAACACCAAAAGGGGTTACTGAATTGACTGCGGAAGAACGTCTCCTTCATGCAATCTTTGGTGAAAAAGCAAGGGAAGTGCGTGATACTTCATTGCGTGTTCCACACGGCGGCGGCGGGATTGTCCTTGACGTCAAAGTGTTCAACCGTGAAGATGGCGACGAGCTTCCTCCTGGTGTAAACCAGCTTGTCCGTGCATACATCGTTCAGAAGCGTAAGATTTCTGAAGGTGACAAAATGGCAGGACGCCACGGTAACAAAGGGGTTATCTCAAAAATCCTTCCGGAAGAGGATATGCCTTTCTTGCCGGATGGAACACCAGTCGATATCATGCTTAACCCACTAGGGGTACCATCACGTATGAACATCGGACAGGTGCTTGAGCTTCACCTGGGCATGGCTGCGCGTTACCTTGGAATCCATGTTGCATCTCCTGTTTTCGATGGTGCCACTGAAGAGGATGTCTGGGCGACAATCGAGGAAGCAGGCATGGCAAGGGACGCTAAGACCATCCTTTATGATGGCCGTACAGGCGAACCTTTCGATAACCGTGTATCTGTCGGTGTCATGTACATGATCAAGCTTGCCCACATGGTAGACGATAAGCTTCACGCTCGTTCTACTGGACCATACTCACTTGTTACGCAGCAGCCGCTTGGCGGTAAAGCCCAGTTCGGCGGACAGCGTTTCGGGGAGATGGAAGTTTGGGCGCTTGAAGCATACGGCGCTGCATACACATTGCAGGAAATCTTAACTGTCAAGTCCGATGATGTTGTTGGACGTGTTAAAACATATGAAGCGATTGTTAAAGGTGAAAACGTACCAGAACCAGGTGTTCCTGAGTCATTCAAAGTATTGATGAAAGAGCTTCAGAGTCTTGGTATGGACGTAAAGATCCTTTCAGGCGATGAAAAAGAAATCGAAATGCGCGACTTCGATGAGGATGAAGAGATGCAGCATGCTGAAACATTGACAATTGCTCCTGAAGCAGAAGAAATGGATTCAGAAAAAGTGGGAATGAAAGAATAGGTCCATCTAATTGGCACACGTGTACAAACAGTTGAATAACAGTATTGTCCACGTGTGTTCCTTTTTGGATGGCCATAAGGGTAAAACCCTAGATTAAAAGGGAGGTAGGCCCCTTGCTAGATGTTAATAATTTTGAGTACATGAAAATTGGCCTCGCTTCACCAGACAAGATCCGTTCATGGTCTTTCGGTGAGGTTAAAAAGCCAGAAACAATCAACTATCGTACTTTAAAGCCAGAAAAAGACGGCTTATTCTGTGAGCGGATCTTCGGACCGACAAAAGACTGGGAATGTCACTGCGGAAAGTACAAGAGAGTCCGCTACAAGGGCGTTGTCTGTGACCGATGCGGTGTTGAAGTAACTCGTGCAAAAGTCCGTCGTGAAAGAATGGGACACATTGAGCTTGCGGCTCCTGTTTCTCACATTTGGTATTTCAAAGGTATTCCTAGCCGCATGGGACTAGTCCTTGACATGTCTCCGCGTGCACTTGAAGAAGTTATTTACTTTGCTTCGTATGTGGTAACGGAAACTGGTGACACTGCTCTTGAAAAGAAGCAATTGTTATCAGAGAAAGAATACCGTGCTTACCGTGAAAAATACGGCAATAAGTTCCAGGCTGCCATGGGAGCTGAAGCAATCAAAAAGCTGCTTTCTGATATCGACCTTGATAAAGAAGCAGATATGCTGAAGGAAGAATTGAGAACTGCACAGGGCCAGCGTCGTACTCGTGCGATCAAGCGCCTTGAGGTAGTAGAAGCATTCCGTGGATCAGGCAATGAGCCATCATGGATGATCCTTGATGTTCTCCCTGTTATCCCGCCGGAACTTCGCCCGATGGTACAGCTTGATGGCGGCCGTTTCGCAACGTCTGACCTGAATGACCTGTATCGCCGTGTAATCAACCGTAATAACCGTCTTAAGCGACTTCTTGACCTTGGTGCTCCAAGCATCATCGTCCAGAACGAAAAGCGTATGCTTCAGGAAGCTGTTGATGCGCTGATTGATAACGGCCGCCGCGGACGTCCGGTAACCGGACCAGGTAACCGTCCATTGAAGTCCCTTTCTCATATGCTGAAGGGTAAACAAGGTCGTTTCCGTCAAAACCTTCTTGGTAAGCGTGTTGACTACTCTGGCCGTTCTGTTATCGTCGTAGGGCCTAACCTGCACATGTACCAGTGCGGACTGCCAAAAGAAATGGCTCTTGAGCTGTTCAAGCCGTTTGTCATGAAAGAACTTGTCCAAAAGGGCTTAGCCCATAATATAAAGTCTGCCAAGCGTAAAATCGAGCGCGTCCAGCCGGAAGTCTGGGATGTACTTGAAGATGTCATCAAGGAGCACCCAGTATTGCTGAACCGTGCACCGACTCTTCACAGACTTGGAATCCAGGCATTCGAGCCGACATTGGTAGAAGGACGAGCAATCCGTCTTCACCCGCTCGTATGTACAGCATATAACGCTGACTTCGACGGTGACCAGATGGCTGTCCACGTTCCGCTTTCTGCTGAAGCACAAGCAGAAGCACGCTTGTTGATGCTTGCAGCACAGAACATCCTGAACCCTAAGGACGGCAAGCCAGTTGTAACTCCTTCACAGGATATGGTATTGGGTAACTACTACCTGACACTTGAAAGAGAAGGCGCTGTCGGTGAAGGTATGGTCTTCAAGGATACAAACGAAGCATTAGTTGCCTATCAAAATGGCTATGTGCATCTTCATACACGTGTTGCTGTTGCCGCATCATCACTTGGCAACCAGACATTCACTGAAGAGCAAAATGGCCAGCTCTTGATCACGACTGTTGGTAAGTTGATTTTCAATGAAATCCTTCCAGCGTCCTTCCCATATATCAACGAACCTTCCAAGCAAAACCTTGAGGAGAAAACTCCTGAGAAGTATTTTGTGGAAAAAGGCGCTGATATCAAGGAAGTTATCAAGAGTATGCCATTGGTTGATCCATTCAAGAAGAAAATTCTTGGAAACATCATTGCTGAAGTTTTCAAGAAGTTCAAGATCACCGAAACTTCAAAAATGCTTGACCGTATGAAGGGACTTGGCTTCACATACTCCACTAAAGCGGGTATTACGGTCGGTGTGGCTGATATCGTGGTTCTTAAAGAGAAGCAGGAAATCATTTCAGAAGCACAAACGAAGGTCGATAATGTTCTTAAGCAGTTCAGACGCGGTTTGATTACCGAGGATGAGCGTTATGACCGTGTTATTTCTATCTGGAGCCAGGCGAAGGATAATATCCAGGCGAAGCTGATGAAATCACTGGATAATTCCAACCCAATCTTCATGATGAGTGACTCCGGTGCCCGTGGTAACGCGTCCAACTTCACGCAGCTTGCTGGTATGCGTGGTCTGATGGCCAACCCGGCGGGACGGATCATCGAATTGCCGATCAAGTCAAGTTTCCGTGAAGGTCTTACAGTATTGGAGTACTTTATCTCTACTCACGGTGCTCGTAAAGGTCTTGCCGATACAGCACTTAAGACTGCGGACTCAGGTTACCTGACACGCCGTCTTGTAGACGTAGCCCAGGATGTCATCGTTCGCGAAGACGATTGCGGAACAGACAGAGGCTTGTTTATCAAATCTCTTAAAGATGGTACTGAAGTAATCGAACCTCTTGATGAGCGATTGATTGGCCGTTATGCAAGAAAGGCAATCAAGCATCCTGAAACAAAGGCTGTAATTGTACCTGAAAATGGCTTGATTACAGAAGACCTTGCTGTTGAAGTAACAGAAGCAGGTATCGAAGAAGTTTGGATTCGTTCTGCATTCACATGTAATACACGCCACGGCGTATGTAAGAAATGTTACGGACGCAACCTGGCAACTGGCCAGGAAGTCGAAGTTGGCGAAGCAGTCGGCATCATTGCTGCGCAGTCAATCGGTGAGCCGGGCACACAGCTTACAATGCGTACATTCCATACCGGCGGTGTTGCAGGAGACGATATCACACAAGGTCTTCCGCGTATCCAGGAATTGTTTGAAGCGCGTAATCCTAAAGGTCAGGCTGTCATCTCTGAATTGGAAGGTGTCGTAGTAGGCATCAACGAAGGAAAAGACCGTCAGCAGGAAATCGTGATCCAGGGTGAAATCGAAAGCCGCACATACAATGCGCCATATACAGCACGCCTAAAGGTTGCTATAAATGACCATGTTGAACGCGGTCAGGAACTCACTGAAGGTTCAATTGACCCTAAGGAACTTTTAAGAGTCAAAGATGTTCAATCCGTGCAGGAATACCTATTGAAAGAAGTTCAAAAGGTATACCGTATGCAGGGTGTTGAGATCGGGGATAAGCACGTAGAAGTAATGGTTCGCCAGATGATGCGCAAAATCAGGGTAATCGACGCTGGTGAAACGGATGTACTGCCAGGCACATTGCTTGAAATCCATCAGTTCACTGACGCGAACCGCAAAGCGCTTCTTGAAGGTAAAATGCCTGCAACAGGACGTCCAGTATTGCTTGGTATCACAAAAGCATCACTTGAGACAGATTCATTCCTGTCCGCAGCATCCTTCCAGGAAACAACAAGAGTGCTTACAGATGCAGCGATCAAAGGCAAGCGAGATGAACTTCTCGGCCTGAAAGAAAATGTTATCATCGGTAAACTTGTTCCAGCAGGAACTGGTATGCAGCGCTACAGAAGAGCTGAGCCAATCTCAACGGAAGAAGAAAATGCTGAAGATGCCATCACTGTAGAATAAAGTAAAAGCGCGGTACTCTCTGCTTCGGCAGAAAGTGCCGCCTTTTTAAAAAATAAGAGCGAATCTATGAATAAAGAAACACATTAGCGAAAAAAGTTTTTTAATGCTGTTGACATACCTTGCACTAAATGTTACTATTTCAAAGGTGCTCCTATTTACCGGTTACTTTGGAGGATATCGATGTCTTATGAAAAAGTAGCTCAAGCTAACAAGATTATAGTAGGATCAAAGCAAACAGTGAAAGCACTGAAGGCTGGCGAAGTAATCGAACTGGTCATTGCAAAGGATGCTGACACGAAAGTGACAGCGAATCTATTGCAAGCTGCCAGGGAAATGAACACCGCCATCACCTATGTCGACTCTATGAAAAAATTAGGGAAGGCATGCGGAATTGCCGTCGGCGCCTCAGCTGTAGCGATAACCAAGTAAAAACTGTTTTTGCAGTCAACTGCAAGAACTTTGTTTTTTGTAAAAAAATGAACCACCTGGATGTGTGGGCTTACACAAAATGTGAAGGGAGGAAAATGATCATGCCTACAATTAACCAATTAGTGCGCAAGCCACGTAGCTCAAAAGAGGAGAAGTCAAAATCTCCGGCGCTAAATAAAGGTTACAACAGCTTCAAAAAAGCACAAACTAACGTTTCATCTCCACAAAAGCGTGGTGTATGTACTCGTGTTGGTACTATGACTCCAAAGAAGCCGAACTCAGCGTTGCGTAAATACGCTCGTGTACGTTTGACTAACGGAATCGAGGTAACAGCTTATATCCCTGGTATCGGGCACAACCTTCAAGAGCACAGCGTTGTTCTTATCCGCGGAGGACGTGTAAAAGACTTACCGGGTGTGCGTTACCACATCGTTCGTGGTGCTCTTGATACTGCTGGTGTAAACAACCGTATGCAGGGCCGTTCTAAGTACGGTACTAAGAGACCAAAAGCAGCTAAGAAATAATAACCAAAACTATTAACCCTTTTTGAAAGGAGGAAATTACATGCCACGTAAAGGTCCAGTTGCAAAGAGAGACGTATTGCCGGATCCGATTTATAACTCAAAGCTTATCACTCGTTTGATCAACAAAATGATGATCGATGGCAAGAGAGGTAAATCACAAAAGATCCTTTATTCAGCTTTTGATATCATTCGTGAGCGTTCAGGCAAGGAGCCAATCGAAGTATTCGATGCAGCTCTTAAGAACATCATGCCTGTTCTAGAAGTAAAAGCACGCCGTGTAGGTGGAGCTAACTACCAAGTACCAGTTGAGGTGCGTGCAGACCGCCGTACAACTCTTGGTCTTCGCTGGTTGGTCAACTACTCACGTCTTCGTGGGGAAAAGACAATGGAAGAGCGTCTTGCTAACGAAATTCTTGACGCTGCTAACAACACTGGTGCTTCTGTTAAGAAGCGCGAAGATACACACAAAATGGCGGAAGCAAACAAAGCATTCGCTCACTATCGTTGGTAATCTTACCTTCAATCTAAAAACACTCATACTAGGAAGGAGAAAGACCAAATGGCAAGAGAGTTCTCCTTAGAAAAAACTCGTAATATTGGGATCATGGCTCACATTGATGCTGGTAAAACAACAACAACTGAGCGTGTTCTATATTATACAGGCCGTATTCATAAAATCGGCGAAACTCATGAAGGTGCTTCTCAAATGGACTGGATGGAGCAGGAACAAGAGCGTGGAATCACGATCACTTCTGCTGCAACTACAGCTTCTTGGAAAGAACACCGCGTTAACATCATCGACACACCAGGACACGTAGACTTCACTGTTGAAGTTGAACGTTCACTTCGTGTACTTGATGGTGCAGTAGCAGTACTTGACGCACAGTCAGGTGTTGAGCCTCAAACTGAAACAGTTTGGCGCCAGGCTACTACTTACGGAGTTCCACGTGTAGTATTCGTTAACAAAATGGATAAGCTAGGCGCGGACTTCCTATACTCTGTTTCAACTATCCATGATCGTCTTCAAGCGAATGCTCATCCAATCCAGCTTCCAATCGGAGCTGAAGATGAGTTTGAAGCAATCATCGACCTTGTTGAAATGAAAGCTATCTTCTACGGAAATGACCTAGGTACTGAAATTACTGAAGGTGAGATTCCTGAAGAATATAAAGCACAAGCTGAAGAATACCGTGAAAAGCTAATCGAAGCGGTAGCTGAGCTTGATGAAGAGTTAATGGAAAAATACCTTGGCGGAGAAGAGCTTACTATCGAAGAGATCAAAGCTGCTATCCGTAAAGGTACAACAAACGTTGAATTCTACCCAGTTATCTGTGGTTCAGCATTCAAAAACAAAGGTGTTCAGCTAATGCTTGACGCTGTTATCGACTACCTTCCATCTCCACTGGATGTACCAGCAATCAAAGGTACTCTGCCGGATTCTGATGAAGAAGTTGAGCGTCACTCTGACGACAACGAGCCATTCTCTGCTCTTGCGTTCAAAGTTATGACTGACCCTTATGTTGGTAAGTTAACGTTCTTCCGCGTATACTCTGGTACTCTTGAGTCTGGGTCATATGTACAGAACTCAACAAAAGGAAAGCGTGAGCGTATCGGACGTATCCTTCAGATGCACGCAAACAGCCGCCAGGAAATCTCAAAGGTTTTCGCCGGTGACATCGCTGCAGCTGTTGGTTTGAAAGATACTACTACTGGTGACACTCTATGTGATGAAAAGTCTCTAGTTATTCTTGAGTCCATGCAGTTCCCAGAACCAGTAATCCAGTTATCAGTTGAGCCTAAGTCAAAAGCTGACCAGGACAAAATGACAACTGCATTGCAAAAACTTCAAGAAGAAGATCCTACATTCCGCGCGCATACTGACCAGGAAACTGGACAGGTAATCATCGCTGGAATGGGTGAACTTCACCTTGATATCATCGTTGACCGTATGCGTCGTGAATTTAAAGTGGAAGCTAACGTTGGTGCACCTCAGGTTGCATACCGTGAAACTTTCCGCGAATCAGCTTCGGTTGAAGGTAAATTCGCTCGCCAATCCGGTGGACGTGGTCAATTCGGACACGTTTGGATTGAGTTCTCTCCAAACGAAGAAGGAAAAGGCATCGAATTCGAGAACGGTATCGTCGGTGGTGTTGTTCCACGTGAATACATCCCAGCGGTTCAAGCTGGTCTTGAAGACGCTCTCGATCGCGGAGTACTTGCAGGATATCCACTTGTTGACATCAAAGCAAGACTATTCGATGGTTCTTACCACGATGTTGACTCCTCTGAAATGGCGTTTAAAATCGCTGCTTCAATGGCACTTAAGAATGCGGCTTCCAAGTGTAAGCCAGTTATCCTTGAGCCAGTCATGAGGGTAGAAGTTGTAATTCCTGAAGAATACCTTGGAGATATCATGGGTATGATCACTGCTCGTCGCGGACGCGTCGAAGGTATGGATGCTCGTGGTAATGCACAAGTTGTTCGTGCGATGGTTCCACTATCAGAAATGTTCGGTTATGCAACTGCTCTTCGTTCAAGCACACAAGGACGCGGTGTATTCTCAATGCACTTCGACCACTACGAAGAAGTTCCTAAATCTGTTTCTGAAGAAATCATCAAAAAAAATAAAGGTGAATAATTGATTTTCATCTTTTAATCAAGTATAACTACTAATGTAAGCATACGCTGTGGGATAGGCTCGCCTATTTCACAGCACATTAAAATATACTTAATTTTCATATATCAAAGGAGGATTTTTCTAATGGGAAAAGCTAAATTCGATCGTTCTAAGCCACACGTTAACATTGGTACAATTGGTCACGTTGACCATGGTAAAACAACTCTAACAGCTGCTATCACTACTGTTCTTTCTAAAGTAGGCGGCGGTGAAGCACGCGGTTACGACCAAATCGACGCTGCTCCAGAAGAGCGCGAGCGTGGAATCACAATCTCAACTGCACACGTTGAGTACGAAACTGCAACTCGTCACTATGCACACGTTGACTGCCCAGGACACGCTGACTATGTTAAGAACATGATCACTGGTGCTGCACAAATGGACGGCGGTATCCTTGTAGTATCTGCTGCTGACGGCCCAATGCCACAAACTCGTGAGCACATCCTTCTTTCTCGTCAGGTAGGCGTACCTTACCTTGTTGTATTCATGAACAAGTGTGACATGGTTGACGACGAAGAACTTCTTGAACTAGTAGAAATGGAAGTACGTGACCTTCTTTCTGAATACGACTTCCCTGGCGATGACATCCCAGTTATCAAAGGTTCTGCTCTTAAAGCTCTTGAAGGAGCTCCGGAATGGGAAGAAAAAATCAACGAGCTTATGGCTGCAGTTGACGAGTACATCCCAACTCCAGAACGTGACACTGACAAGCCTTTCATGATGCCTGTTGAGGACGTATTCTCAATCACTGGCCGTGGAACAGTTGCTACTGGACGTGTTGAGCGTGGACAAGTTAAAGTCGGTGACGTTGTAGAAATCATCGGTATGACTGAAGAACCAAAATCAACTACTGTAACAGGTGTTGAAATGTTCCGTAAGCTTCTTGACTATGCAGAAGCTGGAGACAACATCGGTGCACTTCTTCGTGGGGTAGCTCGTGAAGATATCCAACGTGGTCAAGTACTTGCTAAGCCAGGTTCTGTTAAGCCACACACAAAGTTCAAAGCTGAAGTATACGTTCTTTCAAAAGAAGAAGGTGGACGTCACACTCCATTCTTCACTAACTACCGTCCACAGTTCTACTTCCGTACAACTGATGTAACTGGTATCTGTAACCTTCCTGAAGGCGTAGAAATGGTTATGCCTGGCGACAACATCGAAATGACTGTTGAACTAATCGCTCCAATCGCTATCGAAGAAGGAACTAAGTTCTCAATTCGTGAAGGCGGCCGTACTGTAGGCGCTGGCGTAGTTGCGACTATCCAAGAGTAATTTTAAATAGAAACAATGAAAGCAGCTGGGTGACGATCCAGCTGCTTTTTTATGTTGAAATCGGTCTATTATAAAACCAGGAGGTACATATCTCAAATCCTAAGTGTGACGTGGATGGGTTAAAAAAAAGATATTCTCCGCCCGAAATGAGAGGTCAGAAGAGAATACGGTCGCAGAAAGAGTGATTCTCCGCCCGAAATGAGAGGACAGAAGAGAATACGGTCGCAGAAAGAGTGATTCTTCGCCCGAAATGAGAGGACAGAAGAGAATACGGTCGCAGAAAGAGTGATTCTCCGTCCGCGACGTGAGAGGAGAAGAAACTGCGGTCGCAGAAATAGGGAGCATCATGTAATAGATAATCGCTGATGAATAGATTGCATAAAAGGTAATCGAATACCCGTATTAGGAGCGAAAGTAATATACTTCACTTTTTAAAAAAACACCGCTTTTATAAATACAACCGCTCAATAAGGAGCATCTCATTCTAGTTTCTTCTATATATATTCCACCAATCAAACAATAGGAATTATTTTCTCCACGTCCAAATAGTTAGAAATCTCTTTCCCCACTTGTAAAATACCAAAGTGCCCGCTATAATAGTAAAAGTGTGTTGAACATAATTAAAAAGCGGAATACTTCTTGCGTTTGGGTTATGTTTTATGTATAATAGACAATGTTGGTCTTTGACTGCGATGATGCGGAAGGTTGCTGACACACCCGGCCGCTTTGCCATGGCGAGTGTGTGGGAAATTTTCGCGGAGAATGTCTATTTTAAAATAGGCGAAAAGGAGGGAAAATAATGGCAAAACAAAAAATTCGTATCCGTTTGAAAGCTTATGATCACAGGATTCTTGATCAATCTGCAGAGAAAATTGTTGAAACTGCGAAACGTTCTGGTGCGGCAGTGTCTGGTCCAATCCCACTACCTACAGAAAAGTCCATTTACACAATTCTTCGTGCGGTGCACAAGTACAAGGATTCTCGTGAACAGTTCGAAATGCGTACGCATAAGCGTCTGATTGACATCATCAATCCGACTCCGCAAACGGTCGATTCACTAATGCGTTTAGACCTGCCATCAGGTGTAGATATCGAAATCAAACTTTAATCAATAAAACATTATAAATCACAGGAGGTGTGACTGAAATGACCAAAGGAATCTTAGGAAGAAAGATCGGTATGACTCAAGTATTTGCTGAAAACGGCGACCTTATCCCGGTAACTGTTGTAGAAGCTGCTCCAAACGTTGTTCTTCAAGTGAAATCTGCTGAAACAGATGGCTACGAAGCGATCCAGTTAGGTTTTGAAGACAAGCGCGAAAAGCTTTCCAACAAGCCTGAAAAAGGACACGTTGCAAAAGCAAACACTGCTCCTAAGCGCTTCGTTAAGGAATTCAATGGTGTCGAAGTAGCAGGATATGAAGTTGGTCAGGAAGTCAAAGTTGATATTTTCGCAGAAGGCGATATCGTAGATGTTACAGGAATCTCAAAGGGTAAAGGTTTCCAAGGTGCTATCAAGCGTCACGGACAATCTCGCGGACCAATGGCTCACGGTTCTCGTTACCACCGCCGCCCTGGTTCAATGGGTCCTGTTGCTCCAAACCGCGTATTCAAGGGTAAATTGCTACCTGGTCGCATGGGTGGAGAGCAGATCACTGTTCAAAACCTGCAAATCGTCAAAGTTGACGCTGAACGTAACCTCCTTTTAATCAAAGGAAACGTTCCAGGTGCTAGAAAAGCCCTTCTAAAAATCAAAACTGCTGTAAAAGCTAAGTAATTTTTACAGGAAAGGAGGAAACAAGAATGCCTAAAGTAGCATTATTCAACCAAGCTGGTTCACAAGTTGGAGAAATCGAACTTAACGATTCAGTATTTGGTATTGAGCCTAACAACCACGTAATGTTCGAAGCAGTCGTTATGCAGAGAGCTTCATTACGTCAGGGAACTCATAAAACAAAAATTCGTTCTGAAGTAGCGGGCGGTGGACGCAAACCATGGCGTCAAAAAGGTACTGGCCGTGCTCGTCAGGGATCTATCAGATCTCCACAATGGCGCGGAGGCGGTACTGTATTCGGACCAGTTCCACGCAGCTACAGCTATAAACTGCCTAAGAAAGTTCGTCGTTTGGCAATCAAATCTGCTTTATCATCAAAAGTGCAAGCTGAGAACATCCTTGTTCTTGAGAGCCTAGCTTTCGAAGCTCCAAAGACAAAGGAATTCAAGAGTGTACTAAATGGTCTTTCTGTTAACACGAAAGCATTGATCGTAACAGCAGGTCTTGAAGAAAACGTCGCACTATCTGCACGTAACATTCCTGGAGTAACTGTTGTTACTGCTGATGGAATCAACGTACTAGATGTTTTAAATCATGATAAGCTGATCATGACAAAAGCAGCTGTTGAAAAAGTAGAGGAGGTGCTTGCATAATGGATGCACGTGATATCATTAAGCGCCCCGTTATTACAGAACGTTCTTCAGATCTAATGGCTGAGAAGAAATACACTTTCGAAGTTGATACAAGAGCGAACAAGACACAAGTTAAAGATGCTATTCAAACTATTTTCGGCGTAAAAGTTGAAAAAGTTAACATCATGAACTACAAAGGTAAGTTCAAGCGTATGGGCAAGTTCGGCGGTTACACTAACAAGCGTCGTAAAGCTATCGTTAAGCTTACTCAAGACAGCAAAGAAATCGAATTCTTCGAAGTATAATAATTCAATAAGAAGAGGAGGGAAACGAAATGGCGATTAAAAAGTACAAACCTACCTCCAACGGTCGTCGTAATATGACAGCATCTGATTTTGCTGAAATTACAACTGACAAGCCGGAAAAATCCTTGCTTGCTCCGTTGCACAGAAAAGGCGGTCGTAACAACCAGGGTAAGTTAACTGTTCGTCATCAAGGTGGCGGCCATAAGCGTCAGTACAGAATCATCGATTTTAAACGTACAAAAGATGGCATTCCAGGACGCGTTGCCACAATTGAGTATGATCCAAACCGTTCAGCAAATATTGCGTTAATTAATTATGTAGATGGTGAAAAGAGATATATCCTAGCTCCTAAAAACCTAGTAGTAGGTATGGAAGTTATGTCTGGCCCAACAGCTGACATCAAGGTAGGTAACGCTCTTCCACTAGCTAACATTCCAGTTGGTACAGTCGTACACAACATCGAATTGAAGCCTGGCAAAGGCGGACAATTGGTTCGTTCTGCTGGAACTTCAGCACAGGTTCTTGGTAAAGAAGGTAAATATGTATTGATTCGTTTGAACTCAGGCGAAGTACGTATGGTCCTTGCTGAGTGCCGTGCAACTGTAGGTCAAGTCGGCAACGAACAGCACGAATTGATCAACATCGGTAAAGCAGGTCGTTCACGCTGGTTAGGCAAGCGCCCAACAGTACGTGGATCTGTAATGAACCCTAACGATCACCCACACGGTGGTGGTGAAGGACGTTCACCAATCGGACGTAAGTCTCCAATGTCACCATGGGGCAAACCAACTCTTGGTGCTAAGACTCGTAAGAAGAAGAACAAATCCGACAAGTTTATTGTACGTCGTCGTAAAAAATAACGGGATTGAGCTACGGTTCGCGGGAACCGTAGGGCAATCACGAAGGGAGGTTCAATCATGGGTCGCAGCTTAAAAAAAGGACCTTTTGTTGATGAGCACTTAATCACAAAGATCGAAAAGTTAAATGAAACTGAAGGCAAGAAAGTTGTTAAAACTTGGTCTCGCCGTTCTACGATCTTCCCACAATTCATCGGACACACGATTGCTGTCTACGATGGTCGCAAACATGTACCTGTTTATGTCACTGAAGACATGGTAGGCCACAAGCTTGGAGAATTCGCTCCAACTCGTACTTACAAAGGTCATGGTAATGACGATAAGAAAACAAGACGTTAATGAGAGGAGGGCATCCAAATGCAAGCTAAAGCTGTTGCAAGAACAGTTCGTATTGCTCCTCGTAAAGCTCGCTTAGTTCTAGATTTAATTCGAGGAAAGCAAGTTGGTGAAGCAGTTGCTATCTTAAACCTTACCCCAAAGGCAGCTTCTCCAATCGTAGAAAAAGTGTTGAAATCTGCATTAGCAAACGCAGAGCACAACTATGAGATGGATGTTAATAACCTTGTCGTATCCGAAGCTTACGCTAACGAAGGACCAACGTTGAAACGTTTCCGTCCACGTGCTATGGGCCGTGCAAGTGCAATTAACAAACGTACTAGCCACATTACAATCGTTTTATCAGAAAAGAAGGAGGGATAATCAGTGGGTCAAAAAGTAAATCCAGTCGGTTTGCGTGTCGGAATCATCCGTGATTGGGAATCAAAATGGTACGCAGGCAAAGACTACGCTGATCTTTTACACGAAGACCTTAAGGTTCGTGAGTACATCACTAAGCGTTTACGCGATGCTTCTCTTTCTAAAGTAGAAATCGAGCGTGCTGCAAACCGCTTGAATGTAACTGTTCACACTGCGAAGCCAGGAATGGTTATCGGTAAGGGTGGAACAGAAGTCGAAGCACTTCGTAAAGCGCTAAACGAACTAACAGGCAAACGTGTTCATATAAACATTCTTGAAATCAAAAAAGCTGATATCGATGCGAAATTGGTTGCTGAAAACATCGCACGCCAATTGGAAAACCGTGTATCTTTCCGCCGCGCACAGAAGCAAGTTATCCAACGTGCAATGCGTGCTGGCGCTAAAGGTATCAAGACAATGGTATCCGGCCGTCTTGGCGGTGCAGACATCGCTCGTTCAGAACATTACAGCGAAGGAACAGTTCCACTTCATACTCTTCGTGCCGATATCGATTATGCTACTGCTGAAGCAGATACAACTTACGGTAAGCTAGGCGTTAAAGTATGGATTTATCGTGGAGAGGTCCTTCCTACGAAGAAGAAAACTGAGGAAGGAGGCAAATAATATGTTATTGCCAAAACGCGTTAAATATCGCCGTCAACACCGTGGCAAGATGCGCGGTCAAGCTAAAGGCGGTACTGAAGTAAACTTCGGTGAATTCGGTTTGCAAGCTCTTGAAGCTTCTTGGATCACAAACCGCCAAATCGAATCTGCCCGTATTGCAATGACTCGTTACATGAAACGTGGCGGTAAAGTCTGGATCAAGATTTTCCCTCACAAGCCATATACTGCAAAGCCTCTAGAAGTCCGAATGGGTTCTGGTAAAGGTGCTCCTGAAGGTTGGGTAGCAGTTGTTAAACCAGGCAAAGTAATGTTCGAAGTTGCTGGCGTTTCTGAAGAGATCGCACGCGAAGCATTACGCCTTGCATCACACAAGCTTCCTGTAAAGTGCAAGTTTGTTAAACGAGAAGAAATTGGTGGTGAATCTAATGAAAGCTAATGAAATTCGTGACCTTACCACTGCTGAAATTGAACAAAAAGTTAAATCTTTAAAAGAAGAGCTATTCAACCTGCGCTTTCAATTAGCGACTGGACAACTTGAAAACACAGCTCGCATTCGTGAAGTACGCAAAGCGATTGCTCGCATGAAAACTGTAATTCGTGAAAGAGAAATCGGCGTTAACAGATAATTGAGAGGAGGTTCTCACAATGAGTGAACGCAACCAACGCAAAGTTTATACTGGACGCGTAGTATCTGACAAGATGGACAAAACTGTTACTGTTCTTGTTGAGACTTACAAAAAGCATCCTTTATACGGCAAGCGTGTAAAATACTCTAAGAAGTTCAAGGCTCATGATGAGCAAAACGAGGCAAAAATCGGCGATGTAGTTCGTATCATGGAAACTCGTCCGCTATCTGCCACAAAACGTTTCCGCCTTGTAGAAGTGGTGGAAAAAGCTGTTATTATCTAATTGTTCGGATTAAGGTTTATTCCGAAGGGAGGTTACTCGCATGATCCAACAGGAAACACGTTTAAAAGTTGCTGACAATTCAGGTGCTCGTGAAGTTCTTACTATTAAGGTTCTTGGCGGTTCCGGCCGTAAGACTGCTAATATTGGTGACGTCATCGTCTGCACAGTGAAACAAGCAACACCAGGTGGCGTTGTTAAAAAAGGTGACGTTGTCAGAGCAGTTATCGTTCGTACAAAAACTGGTATGCGCCGCACTGACGGTACTTACATTAAGTTTGACGAGAATGCTTGTGTAATCATCCGTGACGATAAGAGTCCTCGTGGTACTCGTATCTTCGGACCAGTTGCACGTGAGCTTCGTGACAACAACTTCATGAAGATCGTTTCATTAGCTCCAGAAGTACTATAATCTATTTCAAATGCCTTTAAGGAGGTGCACACAGATGCATGTAAAAAAAGGTGACAAAGTAATGGTCATCTCTGGTAAGGACAAAGGCAAAACAGGGATCATCCTTGAAGCTTATCCTAAGCAAAGCCGTGTTCTTGTAGAAGGAATCAACATCGTGAAAAAACACGCTAAACCTTCTCAAGTAAATCCACAAGGTGGAATCTTGAACCAGGAAGCACCTATCCATGTATCAAACGTAATGCCTGTAGATCCGAAATCCGGCAAGCCAACCCGAGTTGGATACACTGTCGAGGACGGCAAGAAGGTACGCGTTGCTAAAAAATCCGGTGAAGTTCTAGATAAATAGTCTATTGAAGAAGGGAGGTACAATCGATGAACCGCCTAAAAGAAAAGTTCAACAATGAAATTACTCCTGCTCTTATGAGCAAGTTTAACTATAAGTCAATTATGGAAGTTCCTAAACTTGAAAAGATCGTAATCAACATGGGTGTAGGTGACGCTGTTGC
This sequence comes from Mesobacillus sp. AQ2, assembly GCF_030122805.1. Taxonomy (NCBI): domain Bacteria; kingdom Bacillati; phylum Bacillota; class Bacilli; order Caryophanales; family Bacillaceae; genus Mesobacillus; species Mesobacillus sp. AQ2. The sequence goes on from NZ_CP126080.1 coordinate 149,847, forward strand.
CAACGCTAAAGCTCTTGATGTTGCAGTTGAGGAATTGGCAACGATCACTGGTCAAAAGCCAGTTGTGACTCGTGCTAAGAAATCAATCGCTGGCTTCCGCCTTCGTGAAGGTATGCCAATCGGTGCGAAAGTAACTCTTCGCGGTGAGCGCATGTACGAATTCATCGACAAGTTAATTTCAGTATCTTTACCACGTGTACGTGACTTCCGCGGTATCTCCAAGAAGTCTTTCGACGGACGCGGTAACTACACACTTGGTGTTAAAGAACAGTTAATCTTCCCTGAAATTGATTACGATAAAGTAAACAAAGTACGTGGCATGGACATTGTTATTGTAACGACTGCTAACACTGATGAAGAAGCTCGTGAACTATTAACACAATTCGGAATGCCATTTCAAAAGTAATCTCTAATAAGAGGGAGGCGAAAACGTGGCTAAGAAATCAATGATTGCGAAACAAAAACGCACGCCTAAATACAAAGTACAAGAGTACACTCGCTGTGAGCGCTGCGGCCGTCCGCACTCTGTATACCGCAAATTTAAGCTTTGCCGTATTTGTTTCCGTGAATTAGCATACAAAGGACAAATTCCTGGTGTGAAAAAAGCTAGCTGGTAAAACTGAAAGCTCTGGAAGGAGGTAAATTAAATGGTCATGACAGATCCGATTGCAGATTTGCTAACTCGTATTCGTAACGCGAATATGGTTCGTCACGAAAAATTAGAAGTACCTGCTTCTAACATTAAAAAAGAAATCGCTGAGATCCTTAAGCGTGAAGGTTTCGTGCGTGACGTTGAATATATCGAAGACAATAAGCAAGGTATCATCCGTATCTTCTTGAAGTACGGTGCAAACAACGAGCGTGTTATCACTGGTCTTAAGAGAATCAGTAAGCCAGGACTTCGCGTTTATGCAAAATCAACTGAAGTACCTCGTGTACTTAACGGTTTAGGTATCGCACTAGTATCAACTTCAAACGGCGTTTTAACTGACAAAGAAGCTCGCGCTAAGCAAGTGGGCGGAGAAGTTTTAGCATACGTTTGGTAATAGATTTTTCTGAATGAATGGAGGTGCAACAAATGTCACGCGTAGGTAAAAAACCAATTGAAATTCCAGCTGGTGTTACTGTTACTCTTGATAACAATCACGTAACAGTAAAAGGACCAAAAGGTGAATTGTCTCGTACTTTTCACTCTGACATCGAAATCAAGGTCGAAGAGAACGTAGTCAACATTTCTCGTCCAACTGATAACAAAGAACATCGTGCATTGCACGGAACGACTCGTGCGGTTCTTGCTAACATGGTTGAGGGTGTATCTAAAGGATTCGAAAGAGGCCTTGAGCTAGTAGGTGTCGGTTACCGTGCTTCTAAGCAAGGTAACAAGCTTGTACTTAACGTAGGATACTCTCATCCGGTTGAAATCGAGGCAGAAAAAGGCCTTGAAATCGAAGTTCCTTCAAATACGAAGATCGTTATTAAAGGTACTGATAAAGAGCGTGTTGGCGCATTGGCTGCTAACATCCGTGACGTACGTCCACCAGAGCCTTACAAAGGCAAAGGTATTCGTTATGAAGGCGAATATGTACGCCGCAAAGAAGGTAAAACAGGTAAGTAATGCCGCATAGGTTAACGAAAGGAGTGACGTAAATGATTACGAAGGCTGATAAAAACGCTACTCGCCGTAAGAGACACGCTCGTGTCCGTGCGAAACTTAGCGGAACTGAAGCTCGTCCTCGTCTAAATGTGTTCCGTTCAAACAAGCACATTTATGCTCAATTAATCGACGATGTAAATGGAGTAACTCTAGCGAGTGCTTCTACTTTAGATAAAGAAGTGAACGTTGAAGGCAATAACCTGGAATCAGCAAAGCAAATCGGTGAATTAATCGCTAAGCGTGCTGTGGAAAAAGGTTATAAGTCAGTAGTATTTGACCGTGGCGGATACCTCTATCATGGCCGCATCCAGGCACTTGCTGATGCTGCCCGCGAAAACGGCTTAGAATTTTAATAGAAAAAGGAGGGACACAAAAAGATGCGTCGTATTGATCCAAACAAACTTGAACTTGAAGAACGCGTAGTTACGATTAACCGTGTTGCTAAAGTTGTTAAAGGTGGACGCCGTTTCCGTTTTTCTGCTCTAGTAGTAGTAGGAGATAAAAACGGTTATGTCGGCATGGGTACTGGTAAAGCACAAGAAGTACCTGAAGCGATTCGCAAAGCTATCGAAGATGCGAAGAAGAACCTAATCCAAGTACCTATGGTTGGTACTACAATTCCACACCAGGTTATCGGACACTTTGGTGCTGGTGAAATCCTTCTGAAGCCTGCTTCTGAAGGTACAGGAGTTATCGCTGGCGGACCAGTTCGTGCGGTACTAGAATTAGCAGGTGTTGCTGACATCCTGTCTAAGTCTCTAGGAACGAACACTCCAATCAACATGGTTCGTGCAACTCTTGAAGGTCTATCTCAACTTAAGCGTGCAGAGGAAGTAGCGAAACTTCGCGGTAAATCTGTGGAAGAACTGTTAGGATAAGGAGGGAAATCAAATGGCTAACAAATTAGAAATTACCCTCACTCGCAGTCTGATCGGCCGTCCGCAAGATCAGCGCGAAACAGTTAAGGCTCTTGGCTTACGTAAAATGAACCAAACAGTTGAGCAACAAGATAATGCAGCAATCCGCGGCATGATCAACAAAGTTTCTCACCTGGTTACAGTAACTGAAAAATAATTTTAACCTTTTTAAAATAAGGAGGTGCCAACATGAAACTTCATGAATTAAAGCCTGCAGAAGGTTCTCGTAAAGAACGTAAGCGTCTTGGACGCGGTATCGGTTCTGGTCAAGGTAAAACTGCTGGTAAAGGTCATAAAGGTCAAAACGCTCGTTCTGGCGGCGGTGTACGCCCTGGTTTTGAAGGTGGTCAAACTCCTTTATTCCGACGCTTGCCTAAACGCGGTTTCACGAACATCAACCGCAAAGAATACGCAGTCGTTAACCTTGATAGCCTGAACGTATTCGAAGATGGAACAGAAGTAACTCCAGAACTTCTAATCGAAACAGGTCTTGTCAAGAAGGAACTAGCAGGAGTTAAGATCCTTGCTAAGGGAAGCCTTGAGAAGAAATTGACTGTTAAAGCTCATAAGTTCTCCTCTGCAGCCGAGGAAGCGATCAAAGCTGCCGGCGGTCAAACTGAGGTGATTTAATGTTCCAGACAATCTCCAATTTTATGCGCGTGGGTGAAATTAGAAATAAAATTCTCTTCACCCTTTTAATGTTGATTGTATTTCGTCTTGGTTCATTTATTCCTGTACCGAACGTAAATGCAGATATTTTGAAAGCACAGGATGACATGAGTGTCTTCGGTGTGCTGAATACTTTTGGCGGCGGTGCGCTGCAGAACTTCTCCATCTTCGCGATGGGAATCATGCCGTACATCACTGCTTCAATCATCATCCAGCTTTTGCAGATGGATGTTGTGCCAAAGTTTACTGAATGGTCCAAACAAGGAGAAGTCGGACGCCGTAAATTAGCTCAGTTTACCCGCTATTTCACGATCGTTCTTGGTTTTATCCAGGCACTCGGTATGTCTTATGGCTTTAACAATATGGCAGGAGGATTATTGATCCAAAATGCCGGTATCACTTCTTACCTGATGATTGCCCTTGTTCTGACAGCTGGAACTGCATTCCTGATGTGGCTCGGTGAGCAGATCACGGCAAAAGGTGTAGGAAATGGTATTTCAATCATTATCTTTGCAGGTATTGCTGCCGGAATTCCGACAATGGTCAATCAGATTTATGCACAGCAGTTCTCTGATGCAGGCGACGCTCTGTTCCTGCGCATTGTGACTGTATTGCTGATTCTGATTGCTGTTATCGCAATCGTTGTGGGTGTTATTTTCATCCAGCAGGCAACACGTAAAATACCGATCCAGTACGCTAAACGCATGAGCGTAGGAAACAACGCGGTTGGCGGCCAGAACACTCACCTTCCTTTGAAAGTGAACGCTGCTGGTGTCATCCCGGTTATCTTCGCGATTTCGTTTGTCGTTACACCTCCGACAATCGCTCAGTTCTTCGGCACGAATGATGTGACACTCTGGATTCAGAAGACGTTTGATTACACACAGCCGATCGGTATGATCGTCTATGTGGCACTAATCATCGCGTTCACGTATTTCTATGCGTTCATCCAGGTCAATCCTGAACAAGTCGCCGAGAACCTGAAGAAGCAGGGTGGATATGTTCCTGGTATACGTCCAGGAAAAAACACACAGGAATACTTGACAAGGGTTCTTTATCGCCTGACTTTGGTTGGTGCGATTTTCCTTTCAGTAATCTCTGTGCTGCCAGTGTTTTTCATTAAATTCGCTGGTCTGCCTCAATCGGTTCAGATTGGCGGAACTAGCTTGCTGATCGTTGTCGGCGTTGCGCTTGAAACGATGAAGCAGCTTGAAGCTCAGCTTGTAAAACGCCATTATAAAGGCTTTATAAAATAAGATTTAGGGGACTTGTGTCCCTTGAATCTTTAATAGAGACTGAGGGGGGAAAACTTGTGAATTTGGTTCTGATGGGGCTTCCGGGTGCCGGTAAGGGCACGCAAGCCGATAAAATTGTTGGTAAATACAACATCCCTCATATCTCAACTGGAGATATGTTCCGTGCAGCTATCAAAGAAGGAACGGAACTTGGATTACAGGCAAAATCATTTATGGACAAGGGAGAGCTGGTTCCTGACGAAGTTACGATCGGGATTGTCCGTGAACGCTTAAGCAAAGAAGACTGTGAAAATGGATTCCTTCTTGATGGATTCCCGCGCACAGTTGCACAGGCTGAAGCACTGGACAGCATGCTTGCTGATCTTGGCAAAAAAATTGATTATGTCATCAACATTGATGTGGATCAGAGTATCCTCATGGAGCGTTTGACAGGACGCAGGATTTGTAAAAACTGTGGAGCGACATACCACCTTGTGTTCAATCCTCCTGCAAAGGAAGGCGTTTGTGACCGTTGTGGCGGCGAGCTTTACCAGCGCGCTGATGATAACGCAGAAACAGTTCAAAACCGTCTGGACGTTAACATCCAGCAAACAAAGCCTCTGTTGAACTTCTATGAAGATAAAGGTTACTTACGCAATATCAACGGTCAGCAGGACATTGATGTCGTTTTTGCTGATATCGAAGAATTGCTTGGGGGCTTAAATTAATGATCATATGCAAAACCCCTCGTGAAATAGAAATTATGCGGGAAGCAGGTCGCATTGTAGCGCTGACACACCAGGAGTTGAAAAAACACGTTGCTCCTGGCATTACAACCAAAGAGCTGGATGCCATTGCTGAGGATTTTATCCGCAAACAAGGTGCAACTCCTTCTTTTAAAGGTTATAATGGTTTTCGCGGCAGCATCTGTGCATCCGTTAATGAAGAACTAGTTCACGGGATACCTGGAAATCGGGTTCTTAAAGAAGGCGACATCATCAGCATTGACATCGGTGCAAAGTACAACGGATACCACGGGGACTCCGCCTGGACTTACCCGGTTGGAAAGGTTGATGAAGAAACCCAGCGTCTGTTGGACGTGACAGAAGAGTCATTGTTCACGGGCCTGAAAGAAGCTAAGCCAGGGGAACGTCTTTCGAACATCTCCCATGCAATTCAAACGTATGTGGAATCAGAAGGCTTTTCTATTGTTCGTGAGTATGTCGGCCATGGAATTGGGCAAGAATTGCATGAAGACCCGCAAATTCCTCATTACGGCCCTCCTAACAGAGGACCGAGGCTGAAGCCTGGAATGGTTCTATGCATAGAACCGATGGTGAATGCAGGAAGCCGCTATGTAAATACGTTAGCCGATAATTGGACTGTTGTAACGGTTGACGGTAAAATGTGTGCTCATTTTGAGCATACCATTGCGATCACTGAAACTGGTTTTGAGATCTTAACAAAAGCCTGATCACGGTGTTCAGCCGTCTGATTCTGTTTTTTAGTCTTTAAATAGGCAAAAATGATTTTTCTATGCGGACGGGAAGCCAGCTTTATGTTATAATCATAAGGTTGAATATTTTTCATCAATATTCTCGATTGGATGCCGTATCACAATAGAAAGTTCCATTCCGCGTAAGCGGGCTATGATTTAATACGAATTTGAATAAAGAAGGGAGACCAGTTTATGGCGAAAGATGATGTAATTGAAATTGAAGGCACAGTAATAGAAACTTTGCCGAATGCAATGTTTAAGGTAGAATTAGAGAATGGTCATACAGTGTTGGCTCATGTTTCCGGCAAAATCAGAATGCACTTCATTCGGATCCTGCCTGGAGATAAAGTAACAGTTGAGCTTTCTCCATATGATTTGACTCGCGGAAGAATTACTTACCGCTTTAAATAAACCGTGACTCCGTACTATCAAGGAGGTTAGAGTAATGAAAGTGAGACCATCTGTTAAGCCAATCTGTGAAAAGTGCAAAGTTATCCGCAGAAAAGGCAAAGTAATGGTGATCTGTGAAAACCCTAAACATAAACAAAAACAAGGTTAATATTAAAGGAGGTGCGCATCTAGATGGCACGTATTGCTGGTGTAGATATTCCACGTGAAAAGCGTGTAGTTATTGCTTTAACATATATTTTCGGAATCGGCAGATCAACTGCTGAGAAAGTTCTTGCTGAGGCTGGTGTTTCTGAAGAAACTCGCGTTCGCGACCTTACTGAAGAAGAACTTAACAAAATCCGTGATATCATCGACAAGTTAAAGGTTGAAGGTGACCTTCGCCGTGAAGTTTCACTAAACATCAAGCGTCTAATGGAGATCGGTTCATACCGTGGCTTGCGTCATCGTCGTGGATTGCCTGTTCGCGGACAAAACACGAAGAACAACGCACGTACTCGTAAAGGTCCTCGTAAGACTGTAGCTAACAAGAAAAAATAATCCGTAAAGGAGGGTAACATTTAAATGGCTCGTAAAACTAATACACGCAAACGCCGCGTCAAAAAGAATATTGAAAGTGGAGTTGCGCATATTCGTTCAACTTTCAACAACACTATCGTAACAATTACAGACGTACATGGTAACGCATTATCATGGTCTAGTGCAGGTGCGCTTGGTTTCAAGGGTTCACGTAAATCCACTCCATTCGCAGCACAAATGGCAGCAGAAACTGCAGCTAAGACTTCTATGGAACATGGTCTGAAAACTCTTGAGGTTACTGTTAAAGGACCAGGTGCTGGCCGTGAAGCAGCAATCCGTGCTCTTCAAGCAGCAGGTCTTGAAGTAACTGCGATCAAAGACGTTACTCCAGTTCCACATAACGGCTGCCGCCCGCCAAAACGTCGCCGTGTTTAATTTTTCTGTATAGAATTTGTACTCCTGTCTATAATGGGATATGATACAAATATTTTCTAGGTATACAGAAATCATTAATCCAGTTGTTGTGCACAAACGGGAACGTATACATGGGGGAATTTCGGTAAGGGAAAAAACCTGCCGGGGTTTCGACGTTTTGAAGGAGGGTATATTTGATGATCGAAATAGAAAAACCAAAAATCGAAACGGTTGAGATCAGCGATGATGCCAAGTACGGCAAGTTTGTCGTAGAACCGCTTGAGCGTGGATATGGTACAACTTTGGGTAACTCCTTACGTCGTATCCTATTATCCTCACTCCCAGGTGCAGCTGTCACATCGATTCAAATCGATGGAGTACTTCATGAGTTCTCAACAATTGAAGGCGTCGTAGAAGATGTAACATCAATCATTTTAAACGTTAAGAAATTAGCGTTGAAGATCTACTCTGATGAAGAGAAGACACTTGAAATCGATGTACAGGGCGAGGGTCCAGTCACTGCAGCATCCATCACGCATGACAGTGATGTCGAAGTCCTTAATCCGGATCTTCACATTGCTACTCTATCAAGCAAAGGCTCATTGCGTATGCGCCTGAATGCAAGAAGAGGACGCGGATACAATCCTGCTGACCAGAACAAGCGTGAAGACCAGCCGATCGGTGTCATTCCAATCGACTCTATCTACACACCGGTTTCACGAGTATCTTATCAAGTAGAAAATACACGCGTAGGGCAAATGACGAATTATGACAAGCTGGTATTTGACGTATGGACAGATGGCAGCACTGGTCCTAAGGAAGCTATTGCACTAGGTTCAAAGATCCTGACTGAGCACTTGAACATTTTTGTCGGTCTGACTGACGAAGCTCAAAATGCTGAGATCATGGTAGAGAAAGAAGAAGACCAAAAAGAAAAAGTCCTTGAGATGACGATTGAGGAACTTGATCTTTCTGTTCGTTCATATAACTGCTTAAAGCGTGCTGGTATCAACACTGTCCAGGAGCTTGCTCACAAGACAGAAGAAGATATGATGAAAGTGCGTAACCTTGGCAGAAAATCACTAGAAGAAGTGAAAGCAAAACTAGAAGAGCTAGGCTTAGGCTTACGCAAAGATGACTAGTTATTGATTAACTAGGCATTTTGCTGTCAGTCCTATCGCTGCCGGCTTACGACTTCAACAAAGGAGGGAAACACTCATGGGATACAGAAAGTTAGGACGCACAAGTGCCCAGCGTAAAGCAATGCTACGTGACTTAACAACTGATTTGATTATCAATGAGCGTATTGAAACTACTGAAACACGTGCGAAAGAGCTTCGTTCAGTTGTTGAGAAAATGATTACTCTTGGAAAGCGCGGAGACCTTCACGCTCGCCGTCAAGCATCTGCTTGGGTTCGCCACGAAGTTGCAAACGCTGAAACAAACCAGGATGCAGTTCAAAAACTATTCGCTGACATCGCTCCTCGTTACGCTGAGCGTCAAGGTGGATACACTCGTATCATGAAACTTGGACCACGCCGCGGTGACGGTGCGCCAATGGTAATTATCGAGTTAGTTTAATACCATTAAACACTCAAACAAGGGCGATGGACAGTTTATACAAACTTGTTTCATCCCCTTTTTTTACTATAAGGGCTAAGTCCCTTGCAAAAACTTAAAAAAAGCAGCACAAGCCAAAAACGAGCGTTATGATGCGCAGGCCACTGGGAAAGAAGAGTTCACTGGCCCCATCGGCCGGTTATTCCAGGGAACTTTAAGAACTTTGGATCGGCGCGGGTTGATCATGGATCGATCACGTACCGGAGCTGTTCTGCCTGTCTCGTCTAGCTCATGCACTTCTCCCCAGTCCTTTTAAGGACTTGCAATTCGCGGATCGCTTCCGCTCGGGGAGAGGTGCAGGCTTTTTTTATATCCAGAGATTTTTGTATAAGGCTCTTTTCTCAAACTTTGTTGCTATTGACTACAAAATGGGATTAAATGACCTAGTTTTCTTAATAAAATTAATGCTTATAATGAGAAAAGAGCTTGCACACTTAAAAACGAACTGCAAAATTGCTTATAGCACGTTAAAATCGGCTTTAAGATTTTAACAACAATCTTTACGAAAACAGTCTTGTATAATGATGACTAGCAGAATATTAAAAAGAGAAGAGACAGTGAAGAAGAGTCGAGAGGAGGGCGGAGATGAGCAAACCACTAGTGAGTATAGAGGGTGTATCCTTCAGCTATGAGGGACAGCAGACGCCTGCGCTGAAAAATATCACCTTTGATATTTTAGAAGGCGAATGGCTGGCGATTGTCGGTCATAATGGTTCAGGCAAATCGACGCTGGCAAAATTATTGAATGGGCTTCAATTCCCCCAGGAGGGAACAATCGCAGTATGCGGAACGGTACTGTCTGAAGATACAGTGTGGGAAGTTAGAAAAAATGTAGGAATGGTCTTTCAAAATCCTGATAACCAGTTCGTTGGAACGACGGTAAGGGATGATGTGGCTTTTGGTCTGGAAAATCACGGCGTGCCGCAGGAGACGATGGTAGAGCGTGTACAGACTTCACTTGATAAAGTCAAAATGGGAACCTTTCTGAATCAAGAGCCGCACCATCTGTCAGGCGGCCAGAAACAGCGTGTCGCCATCGCGGGTGTGATTGCCTTGCAGCCGGCCATCATCATTTTGGACGAGGCTACATCGATGCTTGATCCACGCGGCCGTGCAGAAGTAATCGAAACCGTACGCGAATTGAAAGACCGCGAAAACATCACGGTCATTTCGATCACGCATGACCTTGAGGAAGCTGCCAAAGCAGACAGGATCATCGTCATGAACAAAGGGGAGCTCTATCGTGAAGGAACTCCCGAACAGATCTTCGAGATGGATGAAGAATTGGTTAAGCTGGGTCTGGATATCCCTTTCCCGGTAAAAATAAGTAAAATCATGCGTCAAAAAGGAATAGGACTTACGAAAACATATTTGACAGAAGAAGAGCTGGTGACGGAATTATGGACATCTCACTCAAAAATGTAGAATATCGTTACCAGGCTGATTCCCCGTTCGAACGTCTTGCGATATCCGATGTATCAATCGATATCCCTTCAGGAACATATCTTGCTGTCATCGGTCATACCGGTTCGGGCAAGTCTACCGTTCTTCAGCACTTGAATGCTCTCTTGAAACCAACAAAAGGCTCCGTCCTGATTGGCAGCCGGGAAATCAAGGCAGGGCGGAAAGAGAAGAACCTTAAGGGTGTCCGCGAAAAGGTAGGCATTGTCTTCCAATTCCCGGAGCATCAGTTATTCGAAGAGACAGTGGAAAAGGATATCATGTTTGGCCCGATGAATTTTGGTGTTACTGAAGCAGACGCGAAGGCTCGTGCCATTGTAGCGCTCAAGTTGGTAGGATTGCCTGAAGACATCCTTGAAAAATCGCCTTTTGACCTTTCAGGAGGTCAGATGCGGCGTGTGGCCATCGCGGGTGTACTGGCGATGGAGCCTGAAGTCATCGTATTGGACGAGCCGACTGCAGGTTTGGACCCTCGCGGACGGAAAGAAATTATGGACTTATTTTATACTCTTCACAAAAAAAGGAATTTATCTACAGTTCTTGTCACCCATAGTATGGAGGACGCAGCCAGGTATGCGGATGAAATAGTTGTCATGCATCAGGGCAAGGTTTTTACAAAAGGGACACCCGAACAGATTTTTGCCGATCCAATCGCTTTGCTGGAACTTGGGCTAGATGTACCCGAAGTTGTTGGCCTGCAGTTAAAGATAGAAAAAGCATTTGATACGAAATTCAGTAAGGTCAGCCTTTCAGAAGAGGAGCTCGCGGAAATGGTCGCAGAGTTCGTGAAAGGGGGCGGTCAAAAATGATGGAGAAAATGATTTTTGGCCGTTATGTGCCTGGAGATTCACTTCTTCATAGGATGGACCCGCGTTCAAAGCTGATCATGGTGTTCCTGTTTGTCATCATAGTATTTATTGCCAACAATGTCCCGACCTATGCTGCACTTGCAGCCTACACATTTCTAATGGTAGGTTTGTCGAGGATTCCGTTAAGATTCCTGTATGGCGGGCTGAAGCCAGTGTTTTTGCTCGTGTTGTTTACATTCCTGCTCCATATCTTCATGACCAAAGAAGGCGATATCGTCTTCGAGCTTGGCTGGCTGAAAATCTATGAGGAAGGTCTCAGGCAGGGGATATTCATCTCCCTCAGATTCCTGCTGCTGATTCTCATGACGTCACTTTTGACTTTGACGACGACGCCGATCGAGATTACCGATGGACTCGAGACATTGCTGAATCCTTTGAAAAAATTCAAGTTCCCTGTCCACGAGCTCGCTTTAATGATGTCAATTTCGTTGAGATTCATCCCGACGCTCATGCAGGAAACCGATAAAATCATGAAGGCTCAGACAGCACGCGGAGTAGAGTATAACAGCGGCCCTGTCAAAGAGCGGATCAAGGCGATCGTGCCATTATTGATTCCGCTGTTCATCAGCTCGTTCAAGCGGGCAGAGGAGCTTGCTGTTGCAATGGAGGCAAGAGGCTATAAAGGCGGCGAAGGACGAACGAAGTATCGACAATTGACATGGGGCATGGTCGATACCGCGATGCTTCTCTTCCTGGCAGCTGTCACAGTTCTACTATTCGTTTTAAGAGGGTAATCATTATGCCGCGAATCAAATGTATAATTTCATACGAAGGCACCGGTTTTTCCGGCTATCAGGTGCAGCCAGGCAAAAGGACGGTCCAGAGTGAGCTGGAAAAGGCCCTGGAGAAGCTGAATAAGGGGACAAGCATCAGGGTTAGCGCATCAGGCCGTACAGACGCAGGAGTACATGCCCGCGGCCAGGTGATCCATTTTGACACGATGCTGGAAATTGAGCCGGCCAGATGGCAAATCGCGCTCAATTCCCTGCTGCCTAGTGATATTGCTGTGAATTCGGTGGAATTGGCCACGCCTGATTTCCATGCCCGCTTTGATGCGGTTGGCAAGGAGTATCGCTACTTCCTGTTGCTGGCAAAGCATCGGGATCCCTTCCAGCGGAATTATGCCTATCAATTTCCGTACGAACTGAATTTTGAAGCCATGAAGGAAGCAGCAACACAGCTGCTTGGCACAAATGATTTCACTAGTTTTTGCTCAGCGAAAACAGAAGTGGAAGACCGGGTGCGAACCTTGCAGGAAATCGAATTTTTCGAAGAGAACGGTCTGCTGGAATTCAGGTTTGTCGGTAATGGCTTCCTTTACAATATGGTAAGGATCCTAGTCGGGACCTTGCTGGAGGTAGGAACAGGCAGGAGAGCTGCAGGCAGCATGCACCAGCTTCTCGAGGCCCGAGACCGTACCCAGGCCGGCAAGACCGCACCTGGACACGGACTGTATCTGTGGAAGGTTTTTTATGATGAAGAAGATCATCAATTCGAAAATTAATTTTAAAAAAATGATATGACAACTAATCCTGGTGTTGACAATCTCTCAACCACAGGTTAAGATATCATATGTATGTATTTTAAACCCACGATCAGCCCCGGAAGAGCTTTATCGTGTTTGAAAATATACCAAAAACGAACTTGATTTTTTTTTGACTATTTAGGAGGGAAACTCATGCGTACAACGTTTATGGCAAATGCCAACAATATCGAACGTAAATGGTACGTAGTTGATGCTGCAGGCAAGACTCTAGGTCGCCTTTCTACTGAAGTAGCAGCTATTCTACGTGGTAAACATAAACCAACTTTCACACCACATGTTGACACTGGTGATCACGTAATCATCATCAACGCATCTAAGATCGAACTTACAGGCAAGAAATTGACTGACAAAATCTACTACCGCCACACAATGCACCCAGGTGGATTGAAGCAAAGAACAGCTCTTGAAATGCGTACAAACTACGCTGAAAAGATGCTTGAACTTGCAATCAAAGGCATGCTTCCAAAGAACTCTCTTGGACGCCAAATGTTTAAAAAGCTTCATGTATATGCTGGTAACGAGCATCCACATCAAGCACAACAACCTGAAGTTTACGAACTTCGCGGATAATTATTAAGGAGGTAATTAACTTGGCACAGGTTCAATATATCGGTACCGGTCGTCGTAAGAGCTCCGTTGCGCGAGTTCGTTTAGTACCAGGCACTGGAAAAATTACAATCAACGATCGTGAAATTGAAGATTATATCCCATTCGCAGCACTACGTGAAGTAGTTAAGCAGCCGCTTGTTGCTACTGAAACTGTAGGAAGCTACGATATCCACGTTAACGTAAATGGCGGTGGATACACTGGCCAGGCTGGCGCAATCCGCCACGGTATCGCTCGTGCGCTACTTCAAGCTGACCCAGAATTCCGTCCAACACTTAAGCGTGCAGGACTTCTTACTCGTGACGCTCGTATGAAAGAACGTAAGAAATACGGTCTTAAAGGCGCTCGTCGTGCACCTCAGTTCTCAAAGCGTTAATTTTACGCTTCGGAAAGACTTCCAACCTGGTTGGGGGTCTTTTTTTATTACATGCGCTGATGACTGTCTGGCGGAAGGTGCCAATTGGAATCGGTTAACTGGAAAAAAACGCGCGGAATTTCCAGTTCGCCAATAAAATCTGAAAATCGCCAATAAAAATAAATTATCGCCAATAAAAAGAGAAAATCGCCAATAAAATTGTGAAAACCGCCAATAAAATCTGATTATCGCCAAATAAAATTTTATTGTGTAAGAAGCATAGGTTGGAGGCTACATTTGTTACATTCTAACCGGCTAAATTTATACTTTTAGGTCAAAAATTATGAATTACATATTCGAAAAGCAGCCGATTGATGCGAAAACCAGCCTAATAAAAAGCAGAGGCAGCATTTTTCGCCTCCGCTTTCATGAATTAATCTTCGTAACCCTGCATTGAATCCATATGGCTCGCGATCATTGCGATGATTGTCGGTGCTTCTTCTTTGGTGAAAATAAAGTTCGTTTCGTCTTTGAACATTTCATCATCTTCAGTCCAAATCCGGTTGATCCGGCGAAGGACGCCGTCTCCAGTTGCCTCGACCAGTCCGAATTGGTACGTCACTTCCACGTCATCCTCCTTAAAAAAGGCGGTGACCTCAGGAGTTTCCCACTCAACATCGATTTCTTCAAGGATGTCGTCATCGATGATTTCAGTCATATAAAGATCTTCATCGTCCTCTTCGTCTGTGTCCAAGTATAAGCTGTCATCATTATCCCCAGCATAAACGACTTCAATCTCCTCGTCATCGTTTATGTAGTCATGGAAGCCCTCATGGACCGCATCAACAATGTCATCAATATCCGAAAGAATCACTCTGGCAGGCTGCTCGAGCTCTTCGTCAAAGGTCTCTGTATAAAATTCCTCATTATGCGGGTCGAAGTATAATATATAAAAATAATCTCTTTCACCATCATCATAGTCCACAAAGAACTGAATTCGTGGATGCTTGGATCCTCTTTCAACCGCCATCTGGCCTTCCTGGTCATATTTTTCACAAATAGACTCAAGATGATCCTGCAACTCACCGACTACCCGATCAAACCACTCCATCGACATAGAAATCCATCCTTTCGTTCTGTATTCTGCATTAGCTTGCCCTGACAGTCATCGTAATGGCGTTAGCAATTAGAGGAAATATGAGGATGAAAAATCCGGGATGGCGGAAATGAATATAGGTAAAATCCAATTACGGTTTTTTAGCGGGTGCACTTAAAATCAAAGCTGGCTATTATAGCTCAAGGGGGGAACGTATAAGAAGTAATGGGGATTATAAGTGACCCATCGGGGTAGAATCGGTGTAAACGGGGATTTAAGATCTTCATTAATATAGAAAAACCGCCTGAGCTTAATCTCACTCAGGCGGATTCCTTTTTATAAGCCCAACATTACTTCTGCCATCTCCGGAAAATCAATGAAAGGGTTGCGGTTTCCCTGCATTTCCTGGATGGCGGCATTCCGATGCTGTTCATACAAGGTGACCGGGTGTTCTAGATGCCAGCCAAGCAGAACCTCGAAGTTCATCTGAGCATCAAGTTGGATGACATCCTTGTATCTCAAATTGAAGTAAAATACGGCTCTTGCAACAATTCCTTTACCGTATTCGGGTTCGAATTTACCTGCTTCTACCATTCCACATCCGGACCTTATTCCAGATGCAGCAAGCTCAGGTTCATAGGTCTGGAAATCGTAAAACGGATGATTGCTTCTCATGCTGTTGCATGCTGGCTCGCAGGCGAACAGATGGTGGAGGTCACCCCGCATTGGTTCCTTACCATCAAACCATGATTGTGGTACAACATGTTCGGTATTGAATAGAACTTCAGAACTTGCTGAAAATCCACCTTCCTTCAGAGTTTTGATGAGTCGCAAATCTTCCTCGATTACCTCAACCGGGTCTAGGTCCTGGCCAGAATAAAGGCTCTTCAGTTGAAGGTTCTCCTGCAGGTCCACCCAAGGATAAACATACTCATGCGGCGAGTATTTTAGATGGTGGGTGTGGGTTTTTACCAGCAGCAAATGGAGCTCCTCTGGAAAGAAAACAGCGTCACAATAATATCTCTCACGCATTTTCGCGTCCAGTTCTGTATCATAATACGGTTTATTCTCGATGTTATGAATGTACGCCTCACTGGCCGAGAGAATCATATCGCATCCATGACCATCGTTTTGAAGCTCTGGCCAAAGATTTCAGCAAGATGCTCCGGAACTGTGAGATAGACGAGGCCATTGCCTTCAAGCTTAGGTGAATTTCCGAGTGGGACCGTACGCTTAATTAATTGTCCATATAATTCAGGCTCAGTCAGATCACGCTCAAACTGGGCATTTGCGAGTGTTTTGATTAAAGCAAGGGCGCCGGATACGTGTGGTGCAGCCATTGAGGTTCCGCTCAATGTGGCATATTTACCATTCAGATAAGTGGACGTGATCCGCTCTCCCGGCGCAACGACATCCACCTCATTATTCGAGTTGGTGAATTCCGATGAACCTCTTTCCAGGTTTACGGCTCCAACACTGATGACTTCATTATAGGCGCCAGGATAGGCAAACTCGTTGGTCGAGTCATCACCATCACCTTCATTGCCTGCTGCACATACGACGAGAATATTTTTTTCAACAGCGGCTTTGATCACTTCATGCAATTCAGGGACATCAGCGGGACCGCCCAGCGACATGGAGATTATATCCACTTCCTGGTCAATCGCATATTGAATCCCTTTGATAATCCATTCATATTTCCCAGAGCCTGCCTTGTTCAATACTTTTACGATCAACAGTCCTGCCTCTGGGGCGACACCTATTACACCATCATCATTTTCATGGGCAGCGATCGTCCCTGCAACGTGGGTCCCATGGCCGTTATAATCAGTATAAATATCCGGATTGCTGCGGTCGTCGTCTGTAAAATTCCTGCCGCCGATAATTTGGTCCTTTAAATCAGGGTGGGTGGTTTCACAGCCGGTGTCGAGCACAGCAACTTTAATGCCTTTCCCTTTGGTTCTGTCCCAAAGCTTCGGTGCCTGGATTAACTCTACACCTTGAGGTACCTCTTTGGTTTCTTCAGCTTCTGCGATTACTTTGTAAGGAATTACGCGAACATCTTGCTCCATATCTTTCCCTCCTCAGAGATTAAAATTGAAGCGAGTTCTGGTTGTACTAACAAGTCTAACAATTCTGAAAATTAAATAACAGTTTCAATAGTAGTGATTTTTAATAGTAAAAGAATAACCAGAAATGGGCATTTAATCCTAAAGAGTCCAGAACCATATTATTCAGTAAACGACTGAGAAAACTGGAAAAGGAAACGTCGTTCTGGGTTGCATTACACACTCCTGCAGGTTGAACACTACTCCCTAAGGGGTGAGAATACTTTGAACGTCGTAACGACATTTATAGATAAAAGAAAACAAAAACAAGTGAAATATGAGCGTTCGATGCTCCGTGAACTAACCATTAACATCCTGCAGGCCAGGGTGAAACAATATTTTGGCTCTTCAAGGCTGACCTCAAACCTCATCATGAATTCAGGAATCGAGGAAGCTTGTTATGATGTCGCAATTGAGGCGTATTTACTTGGTGCCAAGTTCAGCCGCTTAGGCTACTTCGGCGAGCCGATGGAAGCGGTAAAGCCTCGCTGTGAAAAAGAAGAGCGGCATTTGATTGATACCCTGTACAACTTTTTCCTGTTTTGGGGGAAGGGAGAAGAGGGAGTTGGATCAGATGAGCTTTACTACCTTTGTGAACAGTATGTCGACAGCTGGTGGAGAGATGGCTTCATGAAGGGTGAAAAGAAATATAAGCTGAGACTGCATTAACAGCATAGTTCTAAACCGTCTACCTGTCCCATATAGTTTATTATCAGGGACTAGCTGGAAGGATGGTTTAGAACATGCTGAAAAAACTTAAAATCGGATTATTTGCAGTCGGCCTCGCTGTGCTGTTCCTTATATTGCAGTATGATTTTACCGAAAATGATTCATGGGAATCCTGGAATCTGCCGCTTTCGGGGAAAATCATTTATCTGGACCCGGGGCATGGAGGAGTCGACCCGGGGGCGGGGGATGACGATCCTTTTGAAAAAGAAATCGCGCTGAATGTTTCCCTCAAGCTCCGGGATTACCTTCAGCAGCAGGGCGCGCTTGTCATCATGACGCGCGAGACCGATGTCGACCTTGCGGATAAGGGCCTCAAGGGATACAGCAAACGAAAGGTCCAGGATTTAAAGAGACGCCTCAATCTGATCAATGAATCTGAAGCTGATTTTTTTGCGACAATCCATTTAAATGCGATCCCGTCCTCAAAATGGAGAGGTGCACAGACTTTTTATTCAACCAATTACAAAGAAAACAAACGAGCCGCCAAGCTCATCCAGGATGAATTGCGCCGAAATCTTGAAAACACGGACCGGGATGCAAAGTCAGCAAACAGCATATACCTGCTGAAGCATACGAATAAGCCTGGAGTCCTAGTTGAAATCGGCTTCCTGTCAAATCCAGGAGAAGCGGCCAACCTCAAACAGGAGCCATACCAGGAAAAAGTTGCAGCCTCCATTTATGAAGGAATGCTCAGGTATTTTACTGACGAACAAAAATTCTGGGAAAAGTGAGAAGGGTGATGCATCCTTCTTTTTTTATTGGGGAAAATAAATCCTATTGGAAAAAATATCTTTCAGAAATGTGTGATAGGTTTAACACTTAGGAATTTTATCAATATGGTATACTGGCAATGGAGATAAATTTTACAAAGGACGGTGTCAATATGATTACTGAAGCTAAAGTACGTGAAAGCCTAAAAGACCTTAAGGATCCATTTTTACATAAAACACTCGAAGAGCTGAATGCCATCGAAGAAATAAAGATCAAAGAAGAAAAGAATCATGTAAGCGTTAAAATTGGCATTGCGAAAACGGGCACGGCAGAACAGCTGCAGCTGCAAACGGAAATCGTCAATATCCTAAAAGGCGCTGGAGCGGCTTCCGTAGGCTTGCGATTCTTTGACCTGCCTGCAGAAGTTCTATCGAAATTCCAGACAGCAGCACCAGAAGAAGAGGACAGCCTTCTTTCTCCAAGCAGCAAAACAACCTTCATTGCCATCGCGAGCGGCAAAGGCGGAGTAGGGAAATCTACTGTTTCGGTTAACCTTGCTGTCTCACTCGCAAAATTAGGCAAAAAGGTTGGACTGGTTGACGCGGATATCTATGGTTTCAGTGTTCCTGACATGATGGGAATCACGAAGCGTCCGGTTGTAAGAGGGGAAAGAATCATTCCGGTTGAGAGACATGGCGTGAAGGTCATCTCGATGGGCTTTTTCGTTGAGGACAATGCACCAATCATCTGGCGCGGGCCCATGCTTGGCAAAATGCTGAACAGCTTCTTCAATGAAGTAGAATGGGGCGAGCTGGATTACCTGCTATTGGATCTTCCTCCAGGAACAGGGGATGTGGCATTGGATGTCCACACTATGCTGCCCTCATGTAAAGAAATCATCGTGACGACTCCGCATCCGACAGCTGCATTTGTTGCCGCGCGTGCAGGTGCGATGGCGCTTAGGACGGAACATGAAATCCTTGGAGTTATTGAGAACATGTCATACTTTGAAAGCAAGCTGACTGAAGAAAAGGAATATGTCTTTGGACAAGGCGGCGGTGAAAAATTAGCCGATGAGCTTAATACAAAGCTGTTGGGCAAGCTGCCATTAGGCCAGCCAACCTGGAATGAAAACGACTTCGCTCCATCCATTTATCAAGAAGATGATAAAATTGGCGCAATCTATACAAATATTGCCCAGGAAGTCGTACAAATGCTTGAGAATAAGTAATAGGAAAAGCCTCTCCGTTTGGAGAGGCTTATTTTTATTGACTTTTTATTGTCCTCCAGAGCCTCCGCCGGATGCACTGGAACCTCCGCCGCCGCCTGAATCGCCGCCACCGCCCTGGCCGCCGCTTTCTGGCTTCTGGGTCGGTAATTCTTCAGCTGCTTTAACAATCAATGCCTGCAATTTTGCTTTAAACAGCGGGCTTTCAAAGGTTTCATTCATTACTTTCTGTAAATGTTCCCGATACTCCTTGCTTTTGAGAACATTGGTCAACTCTTTTTCTAATTCGGGATCCTTCATGACCTCGATCATCATGCCCTTATATTCAGGATCCTTCATTAAGTCCTTAAGCAGTTTCTCGTTTTCCTTCTTCATGCTTTTTGCGACACTCTCGGCAAACTTTGGATCTTCAAATGACTTTTTCCAGAAATCCATGCCTTTGTCAGATGTCAGCGTTTTCTCGATTGTATCGGTTACGACCGGCTGGTCCATTATCAACTTTTCCTTCATGCCGTCGTCACCCATAACTTCCTGAATCGCCTTTTTGCCATCATCAGTCTTCAGGATGTCGACAACCATCTTCTTTGTTTCTTCATAATCAACCTGTCCCCCGCCTGACTCGGTTGGAGCACATCCGGCAGCCAAAAATAAAAAGGATGCGGGGAGTATAATTCTTATCCATTTCTTCATATTTTAATCCCCTTTCACATAGACGGCCCTAAGTTTAGGATGAGTAATAAGACAAATTGTTATACACAAATAACGACAGCTAGATTTTTCAAACCCGCATTGGTACAATCATATAGTGCAGTTTAATTTTGTTCTTGGGGGAAAAAATCGTGACTAGCCGTAATTGGGTACACTTGTTTCTCACCACGCTGGTTGTTGGAGCAGTATCGACCGCTGTGGTTGGCTTTATTGTCCGCTGGAGTGAATTCCAGCATCTGTTAAGTGATTTCAACATTCTTGAATTACTTTCAATTTTAGTATGGCTAATGGGCGTCGGTCTTATATTTAGCATTCTTAGCCAAATGGGGTTCTTTGCTTATTTGACGATCCACCGTTTTGGGCTTGGCATATTTAAGTCATTATGGAATTCCGTGCAGCTTCTCCTGATTGCTTTTGTGCTTTTCGATCTTGTATATCTTCGGTACAATGCCTTTGCTGAAAAAGGTGAAAGTTTCCTGCCATATATAGGACTTGCCGCAATCGTCCTGGCTGCTGGCTTGATCGTTGCACTCCTTAAGGTAAAACAAACAAATAAAGAAGCCTTCATACCGGCTATGTTTTTCATGATTGTCGTGACAGTGATTGAATGGGTGCCGGTTCTGCGAGTAAATGAGCATAGCTGGGTATATCTTATGCTTTTCCCGTTATTGATCTGTAATGCATATCAACTGATGGTCCTTCACAAGCTTAACCAAAAGTCCATGGAGGAGCGGAAAGCCCTAGAAGCAAAAACTAAGACAGATAAAAAAACATCAAATAAAAAGGCACAAAAAAAACCGTCCAACGCGTAGTTGGGCGGTTATTTTACTTCTGCTGATTTAGAGTCACCATTAGCGATCATTTCAGAAACAGTGACCATCTTTAAATTTTTCGACTTGATATCTTTTAATACAAGCGGCAGAGCTTCTGCTGTTTGTTTGGCAGAATCAGAGGCATGCATCAAAAGGATGTCGCCTTTTTTTGCCTTTGAAGCATTTTCGGCAATGACCGTCGTTCCGGGATTGGTCCAGTCCTTCGTATCAAGACTCCAATGGACAACTGTGTACCCGAGCCGCTCAGCGATTTTCAGCGTGCGTTGATCAAAATGGCCGGTTGGAGCACGAAGCAATTCAATGTTCTTCACATTCAGCTTCTTGAACGCCTCCTGCGCCTTCATGATGTCTCTCCTGATTTTGTCTTCCTCCAGCTCAGTGTAATCTTTATAATCGTACCCAAGCATGCCGATTTCATATCCTTCTTTCACCATCCTGCTGACAAGATCAGGATGCCTTTCTGCCCAGGAGCCCGAGAGAAAGAAGGTAACCGCTCCGGCTTTTTGCTTCGCCAGGACATCCAGGATCGGTTCAGCTTTTTCGTCCCCCCAGCCAATATTAAAGGTAAGGGCTAAATCCTTTTCACCCTTATAGATCGCTTTCGGACCATCCTTGGCTGAAAAGGCGGGGATCTGGACCATATTATCCATGTAAAAGAACCAAGCTGTAAAAAAGGCTGCGACAATGATGACAAAAGCTGTTTTTATCGACCTGGCATTCATCACATAAAAGAAATTCATATTCTCACCACCTCGTCCGATGCACTCCTTGTCTAATTTTTATTCAGGATTTGAAAAGATATGATAATTAAAATGATGATTATAAAATTCAGGAAAAAAGATAACACTACAATCACTATGAGAAAATGAACAGGAGTGTATGTATGCTTGGTGTTCTGATCAATGAGAAGGAATTAAAAGAGCTGGAATACTTAATCAAAAGAGAGATGGATGAAATCCTGTTTGACCTGAAGGATGAACGCATAGATCATATCGTAAAGAGATCGATGAGAGAGAGATATCAAATTTTGTTCTCACTGTTTAAAAGAATCGCATCACCAAAAGAGTGCCTAAAGTATATGCCGGCGAAAAAGAACATATCCAGAGGATGAAAAAGTTTTTTGATATTTATTATTGACGTATGAAAAGTATCCTGATATATTAATAAACGTCGCTGCTGAGCAAGTCGCTAAACGATCAATCAGCGGTGAGAAAATAATAAAGAATGTGGTTGACATTAAGTCGGTCGCATGATATATTATGAAAGTCGCTTATGAGCGGCAAGCAAAGTAAATTGTTCTTTGAAAACTAAACAAACAAGCGTCAACAAACAATAAATTATCATGCTTCTATTAATAGAAGACATGAGCCAACGTTTTAACTTATGAGCTAACTCATAACTCTTTCTTGGAGAGTTTGATCCTGGCTCAGGACGAACGCTGGCGGCGTGCCTAATACATGCAAGTCGAGCGGATCTTCATTAGCTTGCTTTTGAAGATCAGCGGCGGACGGGTGAGTAACACGTGGGCAACCTGCCTGTAAGACTGGGATAACTTCGGGAAACCGGAGCTAATACCGGATAATCCTTTCCCTCACATGAGGGAAAGCTGAAAGACGGTTTCGGCTGTCGCTTACAGATGGGCCCGCGGCGCATTAGCTAGTTGGTGAGGTAACGGCTCACCAAGGCCACGATGCGTAGCCGACCTGAGAGGGTGATCGGCCACACTGGGACTGAGACACGGCCCAGACTCCTACGGGAGGCAGCAGTAGGGAATCTTCCGCAATGGACGAAAGTCTGACGGAGCAACGCCGCGTGAACGATGAAGGCTTTCGGGTCGTAAAGTTCTGTTGTCAGGGAAGAACAAGTACCGGAGTAACTGCCGGTACCTTGACGGTACCTGACCAGAAAGCCACGGCTAACTACGTGCCAGCAGCCGCGGTAATACGTAGGTGGCAAGCGTTGTCCGGAATTATTGGGCGTAAAGCGCGCGCAGGCGGTTCCTTAAGTCTGATGTGAAAGCCCCCGGCTCAACCGGGGAGGGTCATTGGAAACTGGGGAACTTGAGTGCAGAAGAGGAGAGCGGAATTCCACGTGTAGCGGTGAAATGCGTAGAGATGTGGAGGAACACCAGTGGCGAAGGCGGCTCTCTGGTCTGTAACTGACGCTGAGGCGCGAAAGCGTGGGGAGCGAACAGGATTAGATACCCTGGTAGTCCACGCCGTAAACGATGAGTGCTAAGTGTTAGAGGGTTTCCGCCCTTTAGTGCTGCAGCAAACGCATTAAGCACTCCGCCTGGGGAGTACGGCCGCAAGGCTGAAACTCAAAGGAATTGACGGGGGCCCGCACAAGCGGTGGAGCATGTGGTTTAATTCGAAGCAACGCGAAGAACCTTACCAGGTCTTGACATCCTCTGACAACCCTAGAGATAGGGCGTTCCCCTTCGGGGGACAGAGTGACAGGTGGTGCATGGTTGTCGTCAGCTCGTGTCGTGAGATGTTGGGTTAAGTCCCGCAACGAGCGCAACCCTTGATCTTAGTTGCCAGCATTCAGTTGGGCACTCTAAGGTGACTGCCGGTGACAAACCGGAGGAAGGTGGGGATGACGTCAAATCATCATGCCCCTTATGACCTGGGCTACACACGTGCTACAATGGATGGAACAAAGGGTCGCGAAGCCGCGAGGTGAAGCCAATCCCATAAATCCATTCTCAGTTCGGATTGCAGGCTGCAACTCGCCTGCATGAAGCCGGAATCGCTAGTAATCGCGGATCAGCATGCCGCGGTGAATACGTTCCCGGGCCTTGTACACACCGCCCGTCACACCACGAGAGTTTGTAACACCCGAAGTCGGTGGGGTAACCTTTTGGAGCCAGCCGCCTAAGGTGGGACAGATGATTGGGGTGAAGTCGTAACAAGGTAGCCGTATCGGAAGGTGCGGCTGGATCACCTCCTTTCTAAGGATATTGCCTAAGGGCAATCGGAATGCGAATCTTTCGATTCGTACTGTGGATGTAATCCACATAGTTGTACGCTTGTTTGTTTAGTTTTGAGGGAGCAATTCTCTCAAAGCTTTTTTGTTCCTTGAAAACTAGATAATCGTAAGTAAGAAGAACCAAGAAGAAAACCGAGTGATCGCCATTTTAGTTTTCTCTCTATTCAATTAGAGAAATGACCTTTTAGGTTAAGTTAGAAAGGGCGCACGGTGGATGCCTTGGCACTAGGAGCCGATGAAGGACGGGACTAACACCGATATGCTTCGGGGAGCTGTAAGTAAGCTTTGATCCGGAGATTTCCGAATGGGGAAACCCACTGTTCGTAATGGAACAGTATCTTTACCTGAATACATAGGGTATTGAAGGCAGACCCGGGGAACTGAAACATCTAAGTACCCGGAGGAAGAGAAAGCAAACGCGATTCCCTGAGTAGCGGCGAGCGAAACGGGACATAGCCCAAACCAAGAGGCTTGCCTCTTGGGGTTGTAGGACACTCTACATGGAGTTACAAAGGAACGGGGTAGATGAAGTGGTCTGGAAAGGCCCGTCAGAGAAGGTAAAAACCCTGTAGTTGAAACTTCGTTCCCTCCTGAGTGGATCCTGAGTACGGCGGGACACGAGAAATCCCGTCGGAAGCTGGGAGGACCATCTCCCAAGGCTAAATACTCCCTAGTGACCGATAGTGAACCAGTACCGTGAGGGAAAGGTGAAAAGCACCCCGGAAGGGGAGTGAAAGAGATCCTGAAACCGTGTGCCTACAAGTAGTCAGAGCCCGTTCATGGGTGATGGCGTGCCTTTTGTAGAATGAACCGGCGAGTTACGATTACATGCAAGGTTAAGTTGAGAAGACGGAGCCGCAGCGAAAGCGAGTCTGAATAGGGCGAATGAGTATGTGGTCGTAGACCCGAAACCAGGTGATCTACCCATGTCCAGGGTGAAGGTTGGGTAACACCAACTGGAGGCCCGAACCCACGCACGTTGAAAAGTGCGGGGATGAGGTGTGGGTAGCGGAGAAATTCCAATCGAACTTGGAGATAGCTGGTTCTCTCCGAAATAGCTTTAGGGCTAGCCTCACGTTGTAAGAGTCTTGGAGGTAGAGCACTGTTTGGACTAGGGGCCCTCATCGGGTTACCGAATTCAGACAAACTCCGAATGCCAAAGACTTATCCGTGGGAGTCAGACTGCGAGTGATAAGATCCGTAGTCAAAAGGGAAACAGCCCAGACCACCAGCTAAGGTCCCAAAGTATACGTTAAGTGGAAAAGGATGTGGAGTTGCTTAGACAACCAGGATGTTGGCTTAGAAGCAGCCACCATTTAAAGAGTGCGTAATAGCTCACTGGTCGAGTGACTCTGCGCCGAAAATGTACCGGGGCTAAACGTATCACCGAAGCTGTGGATTGACATCTTAGATGTCAGTGGTAGGAGAGCGTTCTAAGGGCGTTGAAGTCAGACCGTAAGGACTGGTGGAGCGCTTAGAAGTGAGAATGCCGGTATGAGTAGCGAAAGATGGGTGAGAATCCCATCCACCGAATGCCTAAGGTTTCCTGAGGAAGGCTCGTCCTCTCAGGGTTAGTCGGGACCTAAGCCGAGGCCGAAAGGCGTAGGCGATGGACAACAGGTTGATATTCCTGTACCACCTCTTTATCGTTTGAGCGACGGGGGGACGCAGGAGGATAGGGTAAGCGCGCTGTTGGATATGCGCGTCTAAGCAGTTAGGCTGCAAGTGAGGCAAATCCCGCTTGCGTGAAGGCTGAGCTGTGACAGCGAGGGAAATATAGTACCGAAGTTCCTGATTCCACACTGCCAAGAAAAGCCTCTAGCGAGATAAATGGTGCCCGTACCGCAAACCGACACAGGTAGGCGAGGAGAGAATCCTAAGGTGAGCGAGAGAACTCTCGTTAAGGAACTCGGCAAAATGACCCCGTAACTTCGGGAGAAGGGGTGCTCATTTGGGTGAATAGCCCGGATGAGCCGCAGTGAATAGGCCCAGGCGACTGTTTAGCAAAAACACAGGTCTCTGCGAAGCCGCAAGGCGAAGTATAGGGGCTGACGCCTGCCCGGTGCTGGAAGGTTAAGAGGAGGGGTTAGCTCACGCGAAGCTCTGAATCGAAGCCCCAGTAAACGGCGGCCGTAACTATAACGGTCCTAAGGTAGCGAAATTCCTTGTCGGGTAAGTTCCGACCCGCACGAAAGGCGTAACGATCTGGGCACTGTCTCAACGAGAGACTCGGTGAAATTATAGTACCTGTGAAGATGCAGGTTACCCGCGACAGGACGGAAAGACCCCGTGGAGCTTTACTGTAGCCTGATATTGAATTTTGGTACAGCTTGTACAGGATAGGTAGGAGCCTGAGAAACCGGAGCGCCAGCTTCGGTGGAGGCGTCGGTGGGATACTACCCTGGCTGTATTGAAATTCTAACCCGCGCCCCTGATCGGGGCGGGAGACAGTGTCAGGTGGGCAGTTTGACTGGGGCGGTCGCCTCCTAAAGAGTAACGGAGGCGCCCAAAGGTTCCCTCAGAATGGTTGGAAATCATTCGCAGAGTGTAAAGGCACAAGGGAGCTTGACTGCGAGACCTACAAGTCGAGCAGGGACGAAAGTCGGGCTTAGTGATCCGGTGGTTCCGCATGGAAGGGCCATCGCTCAACGGATAAAAGCTACCCCGGGGATAACAGGCTTATCTCCCCCAAGAGTCCACATCGACGGGGAGGTTTGGCACCTCGATGTCGGCTCATCGCATCCTGGGGCTGTAGTCGGTCCCAAGGGTTGGGCTGTTCGCCCATTAAAGCGGTACGCGAGCTGGGTTCAGAACGTCGTGAGACAGTTCGGTCCCTATCCGTCGTGGGCGCAGGAAATTTGAGAGGAGCTGTCCTTAGTACGAGAGGACCGGGATGGACGCACCGCTGGTGTACCAGTTGTCTTGCCAAAGGCATCGCTGGGTAGCTATGTGCGGACGGGATAAGTGCTGAAAGCATCTAAGCATGAAGCCCCCCTCAAGATGAGATTTCCCATAGCGCAAGCTAGTAAGAACCCTGAAAGATGATCAGGTTGATAGGTCAGAGGTGGAAGCGCGGTGACGTGTGGAGCTGACTGATACTAATCGTTCGAGGACTTAACCAAATTGATCATTCGTTTCTCTTGAATTCTTCTTACACATTATCTAGTTTTGAGGGAATAAAGATTTCATAAAAATTCTCTTGAAAAATGCATAAAAGACAGTATAATAAATATTGTTCTTTAAAAATGTCTGGTGGCGATGGCGAGAAGGTCACACCCGTTCCCATACCGAACACGGAAGTTAAGCTTCTCAGCGCCGATGGTAGTTGGGGGTTTCCCCCTGTGAGAGTAGGACGCCGCCGGGCAAAAATGCATTTTCATCTTGGACAAATTCCTAAGATGAGGCATTCGAATCATCTGCAAGAGTTATGTTAAATTACCACTATTCCGCAGTAGCTCAGTGGTAGAGCACTCGGCTGTTAACCGAGCGGTCGTAGGTTCGAATCCTACCTGCGGAGCCATTATCTCTAAATGACGAAAGTCATTTGAGCTGGCAGCAATACATGCTTCCATAGCTCAGCAGGTAGAGCACTTCCATGGTAAGGAAGAGGTCAGCGGTTCGAGCCCGCTTGGAAGCTCTCAAAATACTATAATATGGCCCCTTGGTCAAGCGGTTAAGACACCGCCCTTTCACGGCGGTAACACGGGTTCGAATCCCGTAGGGGTCACCATCTACTTTAAAAAGCATCATAAAATGGAGGATTAGCTCAGCTGGGAGAGCATCTGCCTTACAAGCAGAGGGTCGGCGGTTCGATCCCGTCATCCTCCACCATTCACTTTCACACTGTGAAATATTCCTAATGCCGGTGTAGCTCAATTGGTAGAGCAACTGACTTGTAATCAGTAGGTTGGGGGTTCAAGTCCTCTTGCCGGCACCATTTTTTTTTGGCTTGTGGAGGGGTAGCGAAGTGGCTAAACGCGGCGGACTGTAAATCCGCTCCCTCAGGGTTCGGCGGTTCGAATCCGTCCCCCTCCACCATTTTAATACATATTAAAATTGGACAAGCTACTAATGTCCTTTTTATTTTTTCATTGGGCTATAGCCAAGCGGTAAGGCAACGGACTTTGACTCCGTCATGCGTTGGTTCGAATCCAGCTAGCCCAGCCATTTTTATTTTCTTTTTTGCACTCAGGATGCTTAAGAGACAATGAATAGGGTAGATTATATCCTATGAGCCATTAGCTCAGTCGGTAGAGCAAGTTGCTCACTCCCTGGAGTTGCTTCTGCGGCAACTTGCGAGAAAGGCCGTAAGGACTTTCGAGCATCGCAGATGCGATAACATGCTTAACCGAGTGATAACAACTTGTTGATCTACAATATTGAGAGCCATTAGCTCAGTCGGTAGAGCATCTGACTTTTAATCAGAGGGTCGAAGGTTCGAGTCCTTCATGGCTCACTCATGTCAAGGCCCCTAAGAATAATTTTCCTTTATTTTTAGGGGTCTTACCTATATAATAAAATCATGCGGAAGTAGTTCAGTGGTAGAATACAATCTTGCCAAGGTTGGGGTCGCGGGTTCGAATCCCGTCTTCCGCTCCAAATGGGGCCTTAGCTCAGCTGGGAGAGCGCCTGCCTTGCACGCAGGAGGTCAGCGGTTCGATCCCGCTAGGCTCCACCATCATACTACATAAATACCATTTCAGTCATAAATCCAGTCGGGTTTATGGCTTTTTTTATTTCACGCTACTTATATTGTGAATTGTTATCTTACACTACTTGTAATAGCTGTAAGGAATACGTCGTGATTAGACAATTTTGAATAAAGAGAGGATGAGTCAGTCAAAAGTAACCATGGGGTTTTGGACAGATTTAACGGATATTTCAGAAGCTGTCGGAAGTGGTCTCCAGTTCGGACAGGTTCACAGGAAAAGAATCCAAAGCTGTCAAGAAATCGCGGATATTTTGACAGGTTCGCGGTAGAAGGCGCCAAAGCTGTCAAGAAACCACGTGGATTTTGACAGGTTTGCGGTGGAAGGAGCCAAAGCTGTCAAGAATCCGCCGTTATTTTGACAGGTTTGGGGTAGAAGGAACCAAAGCTGTCAAGAACCCTCCGTTATTTTGACAGGTTTGGGGTAGAAGGAACCAAAGCTGTCAAGAATCCGCGGTTATTTTGACAGGTTTGCGGTGGAAGGAGCCAAAGCTGTCAAGAATCCGCGGTTATTTTGACAGGTTTGCGGTGGAAGGAGCCAAAGCTGTCAAGAATCCGCCGTTATTTTGACAGGTTTGGGGTAGAAGGAACCAAAGCTGTCAAGAAACCACGTGGATTTTGACAGGTTTGCGGTGGAAGGAGCCAAAGCTGTCAAGAACCCTCCGTTATTTTGACAGGTTTGCAGGAGAAGGAGCCAAATCTGTCAAGAAACCACTTGGATTTTGACAGGTTTGCAAAAGAATCACCCAAAACTGTCAAAAAACCCTCCTGTCTCACAGCCTCAACAAAATCATTTCGTAAATTCATTCTATTCCAAACCGTATATATATTCATGAAATTGTCCGGTTGAGTCATCCTAATGAAAGCGTTTAAAATAGAGGGAGAGATGAGAGAAAGCAAGGGGGAGTCAAGAATGAAGAAACTTTCGATTATCGGGATGCCGATGGATTTGGGTCAGATGAGAAGGGGAGTTGACATGGGCCCGAGTGCGATCCGTTATGCAGGTATCAATGAGAGATTAAGTGTGCTTTTTGATGAGATAGAAGATTTGGGCGATATTGCAGTTGGCAGGCCTGAGGTGAAGATTGACCCTAATAGCAATCTTCGAAACCTTGAGTTGGTGGCGGAGAAGAATCGCCTGCTTGCAGATGAAGTAGATAACATTATAGAATCGAAGTCTTTTCCGCTTGTTTTGGGCGGGGACCATAGCATTGCGATTGGGACGTTGGCTGGTGTGTCCAAGCATTATAAGAATCTTGGTGTGATTTGGTATGACGCCCATGGAGACTTGAATACGGCGGAGACTTCGCCGTCTGGAAATATTCATGGTATGCCGCTGGCTGCGAGTCTTGGTTTGGGTCATGAGATGCTGACGCAGATTGGCGGGTATGCTCCTAAGGTGAAGCCGGAGAATATTGTCATTATTGGTGCGCGTGCACTGGATGATGGGGAGAAAGACTTGATAAAGGAAATGGGTATCAAGGTGTTCACCATGCACGAAATTGACCGCCTAGGGATGGCTGCTGTCATTGAGGAGACGGTCAATTATCTTAAAGATAAGACCGATGGTGTCCATCTTTCACTTGATCTGGATGGACTCGACCCAACGGATGCTCCTGGTGTTGGTACTCCGGTTACAGGAGGCATCAGCTATCGTGAAAGCCACCTGGCAATGGAAATGCTGGCTGAAGCGAAAATCATTACTTCTGCGGAATTCGTTGAAGTGAATCCAATCCTGGATGAAAAGAACAAGACGGCAGTCGCGGCGGTTGCGCTGATGGGTTCTTTATTTGGCGAGAAACTTTTGTAATCAAAGCTTCGAAAAAAGAATAGAATGAGATGGTTAAACAAAAAAATATGAGCAGCGGCCCTGTTACGGCTGCTGCTCTTTATCATTAATATAGAACTGGCTTTTTTGAGGATAAGTGATAATATTTATTTAGTAAATGGTCGAGCTTCATGCTCATGTCTACTACCCGTTGGTTTGACAGCGAGGTTCTTGCAGCTAGTTCAACCATTTCTTTACGGCAATTTTCTATATCCTTCAACAGCGTTTCTGCACACATTGATCTTTGTTCCTCGCTTTCATTAAATATAGTCCCTTTATACCCCGGACCAAAACTTTTTAAACCAAACTGGTAAAAATTTGTTAATATTAATGTATCGAGTTTTTTAGCTTTTTTTGCCGAAAAGAGTCTGTTTAAACGGAATAGACATAATTACATATATAAATAAAGTTTTTATAAAAAAAACGAAACCTTTTACGGAATCGATTCGTATATCGATTAGCCGCAGGAAGCGCGGAGGTAAAATAATGGAAACGATCGTAAAGCACAGAATAAAACAGGTAATCAAGGGAGACCAGAATGCCTATGGAGAGATTGTTGAGGTATACAAGGACAAGGTATTCCAGCTTTGCTACCGTATGCTCGGGAATCGGCATGAGGCAGAGGATATTGCACAGGAGGCTTTCATCCGCGCATATATCAATATTAACAGCTTCAATCAAAACCTGAAGTTTTCAACATGGTTATACAGGATTGCTACCAATCTTTGCATTGACCGGATTCGTAAAAAGAAACCAGATTATTTTCTTGATGCAGAGGTGCCGGGAACGGAAGGCTTGACCATGTACTCACAGGTTCCATCTGAAACTCCTTTGCCAGAGGATGAGGTAGAAAGTATCGAATTGCAAGACACAATTCAAAAAGAAATTTCAAAACTACCCGATAAATACAGATCGGTCATCGTATTAAAGTATATTGAGGAGCTTAGCCTGAATGAAATCAGTGAAATCCTGGATTTGCCGCTTGGAACGGTGAAGACGAGGATCCATCGAGGCAGAGAGGCGTTAAGGCAGCAGTTGCGACACGTATAAGGTGAGGTGAAAGAATTTGAAATGTCCCGAACAGGTTTTTGAATATATGCACGAGTATTTAGATGATGAAATAACTGAAGAACACGAAAAGATTTTAAGAGAGCATTTGCAGAGCTGTTCTGATTGCCAGGGTTACTTCAGGGAATTGAACAAGGCAATCGCTCTTGTCCAGAGTACTTCCCATATCCAGGCGCCGGATGACTTTACATCAAAGGTCATGGCCGGCTTGCCAAAGGAGAAGAAAAAGACTGAAGTCCAACGCTGGTTCAGGAGTCATCCGCTTTTGACAGCTGCATCGCTTTTCCTTGCATTGATGACTGCAAGCATTCTTTCGACCTGGAACGAGGACCATCAGTTTTCTGTTTCGAAACAGCCTAATCTGATCGTTGAAAATGATACCGTCATTGTACCTGAAGGGGAAGTAGTCAAGGGGGATGTCGTGGTCAGGAATGGCAAGGTGAAGGTCGAAGGCGAAGTACAAGGGAACTTGACCGTCATCAACGGGGAAAGGTACATGGCTTCAGCCGGTAATGTTACAGGGGAAGTAACCGAAGTCAATGAAATATTCGAATGGATTTGGTATCATATTAAAAATACCGTGAAAAACACGGCAGATCTATTTGAAAATGACGAGAAGGAACGGTCATTCCAATAGGAATGGCTTTTTTTTTAAGGATGTATCTTTTTACTCCATTGGTCTACGAAGCTTTAGATGACATCATTATTCGTTTAAGCTGACCTTATGGTATAATGATAAAGTTATCTTAGAATACAGGCAGAAGTGCATTGGTCATCATCCGCTTTTTACAACGCTGTTTTCGCATTTAATGTTGCTTCTCGAACACATATAATTAACATGTTTCGTGACTCTTTTGAAGGATGCTCATGAAACGGATAGCGGAAATAATAATAAAAGCCCAGAAGCCGGCTTTGTGTGTGAAAGCAACATCATGTACGAAAAGAGCCTATTACAAATGGGTTCATTTGGAGGCTAGAGGAATAACTTCGCAAAAGAGCCTTACTAAACTACTGGAGGAAGTGCAATGTCGTTTGCGGATTTCGATTTTTTGGAATATCTAGCTAATATTGTTGACATTCTCCTGGTTTGGTTCGTCATCTATAAGTTGATCGCGATTATTCGAGGGACGAAGGCTGTCCAGCTTTTGAAAGGGATCTTTGTCATCCTGATCGTAAAGTTTGTCAGTGATTACTTCGGGTTAAATACGCTCAGCTGGATGATGGAACAAGTATTGACCTGGGGATTCCTGGCCATTATCATCATTTTCCAGCCCGAATTGCGGCGGGCACTCGAGCAGCTTGGCAGAGGAAGGCTTTTCGCCAGATCTGGACTGCAGGAAGAGGAAGACGAAGAAAAGATGGTGGAGGCCATTATCAAGTCGACCGATTATATGGCGAAGCGCCGGATCGGGGCATTGATTTCAATTGAAAGAGAAACAGGAATGAGTGATTACATAGAAACAGGCATCCAGCTGCAATCGAGAATATCCTCTGAACTGTTGATTAACCTTTTTATTCCGAATACACCGCTTCATGATGGAGCCGTTGTCATACAGAAAAATATCGTTGCGGCAGCAGCTTGTTATTTGCCTTTGTCAGAGAGTCCATTCATTTCGAAGGAGCTGGGCACAAGGCACAGGGCCGCGCTCGGAATCAGTGAAGTAACCGACAGTATCACGATCGTCGTTTCCGAGGAAACAGGTAGTGTTTCGGTCACACGGAATGGCGAACTATACAGGGACTTGAGCGGGGAAACGTTAAGGGAACTGCTCACTGCCGAGTTGATTTCACCATCAAGAATCAAGCAGGCAGCTTCTACCCGCTGGAATTGGAGGGGGAAGAAAAATGGATAGATGGATGGATAATCCTTGGTTCATAAAAGTAGTTGCCCTTGTTCTTGCCGTGCTGCTATTTGGATCTGTTCCTAAAAACGACCCGAATAAGCCCGGGGATGTGAACGTCCCATCTGATGAAAAGGTGGCAACGGTTGAAGACGTACCGGTAAAAAGGGTTTATGATACCGATACATTAGTCGTATCAGGTGTTCCCGAGACGGTTACTGTTACGCTCCAGGGACCGAAAAACCTGGTTCAGCAGGCAAAAACACTAAGGAATTTTGAAGTGTTCGTCGATTTGACGGATGCTGAAATGGGAAACCAGCGTGTTCCCATCACAATCAAAGATGTATCCGAAAGGCTGACGGTCACCATCGATCCTGGTTATGCCAATGTGTCCATCCAGGAGAAGGTGACGAAGGAATTCAGCGTCGAAGCTGAATTCAGCGGAAATATAGTCGAAGAGGGCTATATTGCCGAGAAGCCAACTGTAAAACCGAATAAAGTTCAAATTACCGGTGCCAAGGATATTGTCGACAGAATCACCTATGTAAAAGCAACAGTGAATTCTTCCGGAAAAATATCGGATACAATCACGCGGGAAGCAAGTGTCCTTGCCCTGGATAGAGACATGAATAAATTGGATGTCAATGTGGAGCCTGGTGTGGTTGAAGTGACTATCCCGGTAAAGAGCTCCAGCAAAAAGGTACCGATTGATATTGTCCGAAAAGGCAATCCTCCAAGTGGCGTGACCATTGATTCAATCACTTTGGACACGAAGGAAGCTGAAATCCTCGCTGACCCGGATGTACTTGAGAAGGTTGATAGGGTCAGAGTGGAAGTGGATGTCAGCAAAATCGAAGAGGATACGGAACTTACTCTGCCGGTCATTATTGGGGAAGGTATCGTCGCGGTTTCACCAGAATTGGTAAAAGTGAACGTTAACGTCACGAAGGCTTCCGAGAAGACCATATCCAATGTCCCAATTGAAATTAATGGGATGGATGAGGGCTATGAAATAGATTTTCTTGATCCTACAGACGGACAAACAAAGTTGACGGTTTCAGGACCAAGCGATCTCGTCTCTGCACTATCTGCTGATGATTTTAATGTTTTGATTGATGTATCGAAGTTGGCGGAAGGGACTCACGAAGTCGCTATGAAGGTGACGGCACCTCAAAATATAACGTGGAAACTGGCAAAAGAAAAAGCCAGTATATCAATTGCGAAAAAAGAAGCATAATTGACTGCAATTTTTCATACAAGGAGAGATTTAAAGGATGGGTAAATATTTCGGTACAGATGGAGTACGTGGAGTTGCGAACAGCGAATTGACGCCAGAACTGGCTTTCAAGCTTGGCCGTTTCGGAGGGTATGTCCTGACAAAGGAGCACGATCGGCCAAAAGTGCTGATCGGCCGTGATACACGTATCTCTGGCCATATGCTCGAGGGGGCTCTTGTTGCCGGCCTGCTTTCAATCGGAGCGGAAGTTATGAGGCTCGGTGTGATTTCGACTCCTGGAGTAGCTTATTTAACTAAGGCACTTGGCGCACAGGCAGGAGTCATGATCTCTGCATCGCACAATCCGGTAGCAGATAACGGGATCAAGTTTTTTGGACCCGATGGATACAAGCTTTCTGATGATCAGGAAAACGAGATTGAGCAATTGATGGACATGGAGGCTGATGAGCTCCCTCGTCCGGTAGGTGCTGATCTTGGACAGGTGAATGATTACTTCGAGGGTGGCCAGAAGTATCTTCAATATCTAAAACAATCTGTTGATGAAGATTTCACAGGTCTTCATATCGCGCTGGACTGCGCACATGGAGCTACATCTTCATTGGCAACCCACTTGTTTGCCGACCTTGATGCGGATACTTCAACGATGGGAGCATCCCCTAATGGCCTGAATATCAATGACGGCGTAGGATCGACGCACCCTGAAGCTCTTGCAGAATTCGTGAAGGAAAAAGGAGCAGATCTTGGTCTTGCTTTTGACGGAGATGGCGACCGCCTCATTGCGATTGATGAAAAAGGGAACATCGTTGATGGCGACCAGATCATGTATATCTGCGGTAAATTCATGAAGGAACGCGGACAGTTAAAACAGGGGACGGTTGTATCCACTGTGATGAGCAACCTTGGTTTTTACAAAGGCCTGGAGGAAAATGGTGTGCAAAGCGTCCAGACAGCTGTTGGTGACCGTTATGTAGTAGAAGAAATGAAGAAAAACGGCTATAATCTTGGCGGCGAGCAATCCGGCCATATCATCTTCCTTGACTACAACACAACTGGAGATGGACTTTTGACAGGTCTTCAGATTGCCAACATCATGAAAGCAACAAACAAGCCGCTTTCCGAACTGGCTGGGGAAATGAAGAAGTACCCACAGGTTCTTGTTAACATCCGTGTGACGGATAAGCATCACGTTACGGATAACGAGAAGGTAAAAGAAGTAATTGAACAGGTAGAAGCGGAAATGAACGGCAATGGCCGGATCCTGGTCCGTCCTTCCGGAACAGAACCATTGGTGCGCGTGATGGCTGAAGCAGCGACTGCAGAACTTTGCCAGGAATACGTGAACCGAATCGCAGCGGTTGTGGAAGAAGAAATGGGTTTAAAAGAATAAGGAAAACAGGCGATATGCATAAGGGTTTCGGCACATAAAAGAGCCCTTATGCATATTTATTTATAGAGAAAGTTTATTTTTTCACTTAGAGAAGTGTCCAGCTCCAGCGCCTAGCCCTTCGAGTCGCTTCGGTCCGCCCAATGAAGTCAAAAAGCGACTTCACTGATCGGCCCTCCAGCGCTTGTCAGGGCGAACAAGGCGCTTACGCTTTTCTTGTGAAGGGAGTTTTAGCCGTCCTTTAAAGGGTATTTGTAGGGGAAGGCTGTTTTCCTTTGTTTTCTATTGACGGATGTATCAGTATCATGTATGATTATCCTGTTTTTGTTAATGGCTGATTTTTGCCTTGAAAACAATTTATCGAAAGGTG
Organism: Mesobacillus sp. AQ2; assembly: GCF_030122805.1. Taxonomy (NCBI): domain Bacteria; kingdom Bacillati; phylum Bacillota; class Bacilli; order Caryophanales; family Bacillaceae; genus Mesobacillus; species Mesobacillus sp. AQ2. Next base: position 186,459 of record NZ_CP126080.1, read on the forward strand.
GGAAGAGGTAAAACAATGGAAAACTAAAGCGCCAGGACTAATCCTTGACCGGAAAAGTGGATTAGTTGACGAGGTGGAGGTTTATCGAAGTTTCGGCGGATGCCTCCCGGCTGAAAGCACAGCCGCGAATTCCATCTTTAAAACATTAGGGCAACTTAATGGACAAAGAGATGGGGATGCTAAAACTAACGAGGATTGGCTTTGTGAAGTCGACCTCAGGACTAATTATATGAGATAAGGGGGCAAGCTGCCCCTATATAAGAGGCTTCTTGCCCCCTGTCGTACAGGAGGAAAAGAAGTTATGTGTGGAATTGTTGGATATATTGGAAATAACGACTCGAAAGAGATTTTATTGCGAGGCCTGGAAAAGCTTGAATATAGAGGATATGATTCTGCGGGAATCGCGGTCATGAATGAAAATGGAGTTCACGTTTTTAAAGAAAAAGGACGCATTGCGGATCTTCGCGACGCAGTGGACAACGAAGTAATGGCTAACGCTGGAATCGGTCATACTCGCTGGGCTACTCACGGTCCTCCAAGCAAGGTGAACGCTCACCCTCATCAGAGCTCAACAGGCAGACTGACTCTTGTTCACAATGGCGTCATCGAAAACTATGATCTATTGAAGCGCGAGTATTTGCAGAATGTCGAATTGAAAAGTGAAACAGACACTGAAGTTATCGTACAATTGATCGATTTGTTCGTAAACGAAGGTCTGAACTTAGAAGAAGCGTTCCGTAAAACGCTGACACTTTTACATGGTTCATATGCACTTGCCCTTATAGACGAGCAAAACAAAAATACGATTTTCGTGGCGAAAAACAAGAGCCCGCTTCTTGTCGGCCTTGGCGAAGGCTTCAATGTAGTCGCTAGTGATGCGATGGCGATGATTCAGGTAACAAACCAGTACGTTGAACTGATGGACAAGGAAATGGTGATTGTCACTAAGGATGAAGTGACAATCAAGAACCTTGAAGGCGAAGTAGTTTCACGCACTCCTTACACTGCAGAACTTGATGCAAGCGACATTGAAAAGGGAACATACCCGCACTATATGCTCAAGGAAATCGATGAGCAGCCGCTTGTGATGCGCAAAATCATCCAGAACTACCAGGATGGAGAAGGCGCACTTGAAATCGATTCTGACATCGTTGCTGCGATGAACCAGTCAGACCGTATCTACATCATCGCTGCAGGTACTTCCTATCATGCAGGCCTTGTCGGCAAGCAGTTCATCGAAAAATTGGCGAAGATCCCTGTTGAAGTCCATATCTCAAGCGAGTTTGGCTACAACATGCCGCTTCTATCTGAAAAGCCATTATTCATCTTCATTTCTCAGAGCGGAGAAACTGCGGACAGCCGCCAGGTTCTTGTTCAGGTGAAGGAAATGGGCTTCAAGGCGCTTACAATTACGAATGCACCTGGTTCAACACTATCCCGTGAAGCAGATTACACGCTTCTTCTTCACGCTGGCCCGGAAATCGCAGTTGCGTCCACTAAGGCTTATACAGCACAGCTTGCTGTTCTTGCGATTTTAGCGGAAGTAACAGCCCGCGGTCTTGGCCATGAAGTTGACTTCGATCTTGTTCAGGAATTAGGAATTGTTGCGAATGCAATGGAAGCTCTTTGCGACGACAAAGAAGAATTCGAAAGCATCGCGCGCGAATACCTGACTGTGACAAGAAACGCATTCTTCATCGGACGCGGAATCGACTTTTACGTAGGCCTTGAAGGCGCATTGAAACTGAAGGAAATTTCGTACATCCAGGCGGAAGGCTTCGCAGGCGGAGAACTGAAGCATGGAACAATCGCGCTGATCGAAGAAGGCACACCAGTCATCGCCCTTGCAACACAAGAATTCGTCAACCTGAGCATCCGCGGAAATGTCAAAGAAGTGGCAGCACGCGGAGCAAACCCGTGCATCATTTCCATGAGTGGACTGGAAACAGACGAAGACCGTTTCGTCATCCCAGAAGTGCACAGCCTATTAACACCTCTTATCTCAGTAATCCCGCTGCAGTTGATCTCATACTACGCAGCGCTGCACCGTGACTGTGACGTCGATAAGCCGCGTAACCTGGCTAAATCAGTTACGGTTGAATAAACAATAACTTTGCTTTTGTTCTGAAAACCTGGTGAGAGAAATCTTCTCGCCAGGTTTTTTTCCTTTCAAGTCTATTTCTTGGCAAAGGAAAAACCCTGCCGTTGATCACCAGGGTTTTAAATCCAAACGGATTTGTGCCGTTTTTTATGCCAGCCATAAACCAAGCTGAAGTCCGATAAAAGCCAGCAGGATGCCGCCTCCATAGCTAAAGAAGTTGTACAGGAAGAATTCCCTTTTCCTTCTCTCGATATGGAGTTGTATTCCTTCAAGCTTGAAGGTTGAAAAAGTGGTGAAGGCTCCCATGAAACCCGTTCCGAGCAGCATAAATAGATTGCCATTCAATCCTAAACCGACCATGATGCCAAGCAGCAGGGAGCCCAATAAATTGATGAGCAGTGTGGCAACGGGAATCTTGGGCCGGATTCTTTTATTAATCGCTTGACTGATCCAAAACCGTGAGATGGCTCCGAAGAAGCCTCCGATTCCAACCATCAGAATATGATTGACCGTCATTCAGTTCCTACTCCCTTCTTTACCTGGAATCCTAAACGGCTCATCCATAATCCGCCAAATATACTCGCCACAATATATAAAAATGCAAGCACAAGCTTTCCTTGAAGAAGCAGATTGACAGTTTCCACGCTCAAAGTTGAAAACGTTGTAAAGGAACCGACAAAGCCTGTTCCCAACGCTGTTTTAATATGTGAAGGCAAGGAAATACGGATAAATAGACCTGTTGTCAGCCAGGCCAGCAAAAAGCTTCCCAACAGATTCACCGTAAGAGTAGCAAACGGAAAAACGGTACTTTCGTGAAAAAAGAAAACACCAACGAAGTAACGCAGGGAGGCTCCGAGAAAACCTGCCGCCCCAACAAGCAAATATACCATCCATATCCCTCCATGTTTATTAGATTACCCAAAACAAAAAGACTCCTGCCAGTGATCAAACAACTGGCAGGAGTCATTAGCCATTCAGGCGGTTAAAGGTGAACTCCATCACCTGTGAAAACGGATTCTGCACTAACACTATAAACCATTTGAAAAAAGATTAAAAGTGTCATTATCAAATTTTTTCAATTAACAAAGTCCAAGATGGTTTTCATACCTGGCGAGCAACTCCATGTAATTAACGGTAGGCTGTATATTCGGCTTGATTTTCTGCACTGTATTCAATGCCTGTTCGCGGTTCATTCGGAAGCGCTGCATATAATAGGCCGTAATGACAAATCCAAGCCGCTGATATCCATACGTATCATGAATAAGGATGGAATACCCCTGTTTAACTAATAGATTTATATGGGCCATCAGGTTTTCCACCCATGTAATACTCGGAGTCACCTTAATGGTGATTGGCATCCAAATCATGACACGATGAGAAAAATCAAACGGCGGCCGGTCAGGCTTCGTTCGCAGATTTACAATCGCGTTTATATGCTGATCAATAAAGCGCCAATCCTCAGGAGAAATCCTGCCGCCAACATAAATTCTTCCTGGAATCATTTCCGTAATGCTCAATATGATTCTCCTTCCTTTACCTATTTTATTCATATTAGGAAAGGGAGTCTTTGGTGCTTGAGAAAGATTCCGCCGGTAATTAACTTGATTTTAAGTAAACAAGGTTTACGAAAGATCTGTACCCCAAAACTGCCAATCCACAGGCGGGCATCATCAATCATTCTTCCACCACTGGTAAAACAATAGAGGAAGGATATTTAGAGTTATTTAAAATCGTCGCGACTCCGCCGAGCTGATCCAACAATTGAGGCAGCGGCGACATCGAGTGCGGGAAGTCGCTTGGACCGACGGCGACACGGAGTTTGTGGCCTTCTTTGATGACAAAGTTGCTAGGGAAGATTTCAACGTCCAGTTCCATCACTTCATATGGTTTGACTTCCTGCACTGCGGTCCTCGTAAAAGGGTGCCATGGCTGAATGTTTTCTCCATCAAGGTATCGGCTTTTGCTGTCGTCGACTGCCCTGTGCGAGGCGGCGAGCCAGCCTGCAGTAATCTCGTTCGAAGTTCCGTCCGGCGCTACATCCGTTAAACGCACAGACAGTACAAGGTCTCTCGCGGTTGTACTCGCAAAAATTTTCGCGGCAATCGGACCGGACACGCGAAGATCAGCATTTGCCGGGGGAGTCGTATAGGTGAGCTCCGTAATTTCCGTCAGGCGATTATCCTTCGTACAAGGAAGGGCATCCGGAATCCCGGCCATCCACTGGTTCGTGCTTCCCGAGCAAATGCCATTCAACGGCTGCTGAAGCATTGTTCGGGAAGGCTCAGCATAGGAAGGTTTCTCTTTCGTCAACAGATTGCCGCTGCGCAGGTAAAATTTTTGGGCGGCGACATTCTTATGCGGCCATCCAGGCTGAACCTCGAAGCCCCCTTCGCCTAACACAAACTGTGTGACATCAGGAATTTTATTGATTTGAGTGTTGATGCCCATCAAATACTGGTCAAACCATCGTAAGGCCAGCTGGTCAAGGGCAGGTACATTGTCCGCAGGCAAGCCGCTGCCATAATTGCCGTGCGTCCAGTTGCCCATCAGAAGTTTGGTCTGTACGCCATTTGCTTTTAATTTTTCATAAAGGAGCGGCGTGCCGCGCTGGAACAGATCATGAAGTCCGCCTGTAAAAAATGCAGGAACATTAATTTGATCTGCTACCGCCAATGGCGAGCGCAGCTGTGCGGCGGGCCCATCGTATGCAAATTCCCCGCCCGTAATCGCCGAGCTGAGGGTGCTGACTGGAAAGCCGAGCGTTTGTCCGGTATGGCTCAACAGTAGGGTCGTTCCCATGATTGGGTCCGATAAAGTGTAGGAAGGGGGGAGCAGGCCGCTGCCTGTTACAAGCCCGAGCCAGAGTGGGATGAAGCCAGTGTTGATTAATCCTCCGGACATAAGGATATCACGGTACATATCACCCATCGGGACAATCGGAAAAATGGCTTCCAGGCCATCGGGATGCTGAGCTGCGGTCAACAACTGGTTGATTGCCCGGTAGGAGGAGCCGTACAGTCCAACCTTGCCATTGCTCCATGGCTGGGATGCTGCCCATTCGACGAGTTCTTTGCCATCACGCTGTTCGGCTTCGCCAAATGAATCCCAGGCCCCCTGGGAGGCACCGGTTCCGCGGACATCAACAACCACATGTGCATACCCGCGTTTAATAAAATACTCATTAAGGTTTTCAGTACTGCTGACATTCTTATTATAAGGGGTTTGCGTAAGAATGACGGGGAACGGTCCCGGTCCATCAGGAAGGTGGACGTCAGCCGCTAAAATAACGCCATCCCTCATCGTAATGAAAACATCTTTTTCTGTGGTAAAACTTGAAAACTGTTCCGGGCGTTCGTAGATGGTGTCTTCCCATTCAGAGCCTGTAACGGCAGCCTGGGAAGAGACGGGTCCTGTGAAAAGGCCGAACAACATAATGACAGCAATGGCAAAATGAATGAGTTTCATCAGCTGGCCTCCTGTAAAGGTTTACTTTTATCATACGAAACCACAGGCACCGCTCCTATCCCTATAAATGTCGTGTTCTGTTCGATGACAAAATAAAACAGTGTGATCCCCGAGGGGCCACACTGTTGAAAAGTTTATTCGTCTTCCTCACTCTGTCTGTTTGACTGCTCAGGAAGCGTATCCCAGAAGCTCGTATCAGCTGTCTCGATCGAGCCATCAGCAATGGCTTTTACCGTTGCATCAAGTGTGGTGATCGTCTGCTTGATCAGATAGCCATTGCTCTTTTGCCCTAATGCATAAGGCTCGTAATAATGATCGGACATTCCGCGCATTTCGAACAGGAGTGTTGAAATATCATAGCGGACAGCCGCGCCATTACGGCCGATGTTCGCTCCGTTGCCGCCGACATACTTCCCGATATGTCCCCAGCCTTTTTCCTCAAGGGTATTGTATACGATTGAGCCGAGCTTTTTCGAGCCTTCTAGTACCTCTGGCTTCACGGCTTCGTTCGTAGGATACAAAATGGAACCTGAAACAAGCTCGCCTTCTGTTTCGCTGAGGGTACCCTGGTGATGGAGGTCGATCATGTAATCGATATCATATTTAGCAAAAACATTTTCATGAAGCGCACGGGCTTCAGGCTGCATTTCGCTGGTTACCTTATCATGCTCACGGTTAAGGTCAATCTTGTTCGCATTATAGCGAGTCAGGTGGCGGTCGCCATCAGCAAGATAGTCTTCAAGTGAGAAGTCGACATCGCCCATTGCGCCATCTGCATTGAGCATTGGGATGACAAGAACATTCACATTCTCAAGTACACCGCCCGTTTTAGCAGTACCTAGATGTTTGATGAATTCCATCGCTCCCTCGGTTGTCAGCTGCTCATTCCCATGCTGCTGGGTCAGGAACAAGATGGTTGGGTTTTCAGGATTGGAGATATACTTAGCCATGTAAATATCACGGCCTTTCACCGTCTGGCCAATCACCTCCAGTTCCATTGCCTCCTGCTTGGCATCCTGGGTCTTCAGGTAATCAACTAAACTCTCATATGTATGCAAAATCGATGTCTGGATGGATCCATTGCCGGTATTCGGCCCATTACCGACAGCACCTGCCGGCAGAGCTATTGCAGTCACGGCGCCTAATGCCATCATGCTTGATAAGGATACGGAAAGAACCTTCTTCTTCAAAGTCATTGTCATTCCTCCTATTAATAGATTCAACTCTATTTTACGGAATATTATAAAAACGGTTAATAGAGTAAGATGCCTATTTAATAGACAAATTTCGAGTTGCTAAATAAGTAGTTTAGATAGAGTTTATTTTTGCCTAATAAGGGTTTAATAGGAAAAAAGTAATTAGTGATCGATCAGGATGTGATTGGAGAGGAAATCGTGATGAAAAAAGCGTGCTAAAAGGCGCACGCTTAGGAGTTGACATGGAGCGTATAATCAAAAAAAAAAGAAGCAAGGAAACCAGCTTCTAGCTTTTCTCCAGCTCCTCCTCAAAATAAAAAGTGCTGGGATGTTCTTTGACAGTGTATGAATATCTTTTCATGTTTTTCACATATTGAGACTTCATGATTGTCACTGTTTCGCCGGTTTCTTTGATACTGACAGATTGACCAGATTTATAAAGGTTGCTTGCGCTTTTCAATTAGCCACGCCCTTTCATGTTACCTTTATTATATCACATTTTCATGATCCCCATTTGTTAATCCATAACCGTTTTTTTGGCACTCCTAATTTTCCCAACTCCCTTAACGCTTGCACTATGCCTTTAATTCTGTTATTCTAAGGGAGAATTATTTTTGTTCGGTATGCAAGGAAAGAACATGCACTGCTTGATTCGCCTGGATATCACTGAGACAAGAATAGTAACAAATTGTGTGGATATCACACTGGGAGGCAACAAAAATGGAAAACGGTAAAGTAAAATGGTTCAATGCAGAAAAAGGTTTCGGATTCATCGAGCGTGAAGGTGGAGAAGACGTATTCGTACACTTCTCAGCTATCCAAGGCGAAGGCTTCAAGACTCTTGAAGAAGGCCAAGAAGTATCTTTCGACGTTGAGCAAGGTGCTCGTGGACCACAAGCAGCTAACGTTACAAAACTATAATAACGGATTAGCCCATACAAACAAGTCCTGATTTGATCAGGGCTTGTTTTTTTATATTTGATTCTGGTGAACTAGACTGTTGATCTGACAGTGTTGAAAACTAAACGGAAAAGTTATGAATTGTCCTGTCTATACAAAAATCACCAATGGACGATAACAGAGCTAATAAACATAGCAAAAAACCCCACTCGAAACGAGTGGGGTTTTTACTTTGGTAAAGCAATGGTTGTTTTCATTATAGCATAAGATTTAGAGGCACTGTGAAAAAAGTTTATTTTAAAATTTTGGAAGAAACCTGATAATTTCAGAATTTTCCGTTGAAGAATCGTTAAGTCAGGTGGATAATAGATATAGGTCATTATTCTTAATCATAAGAATTCCGGGGGATAAAATGATAGATTTCATTAAAGATTTGATCTTGCATTTTTTCATCATACTCTCACTCGGCTTCATGTATAACTTTTTGTGGATGCAGAAGCGCTCGGTATATAAGAAACAAATCTTTAAAATGGCAATCTTGGCGACGCTGTTGGTCACAATGGCATTGCCTGTCAGGTTCCATGGCGGCATGGAGTTCGATTTTAAGCTGATTCCTGTCTTTATTGCCTTCTTTTATTTAAGCAGGACGGATGGGCTTTTAATTGCAATGGTGCTGCTGCTGTTACAAAGCCTGGTTGAGATAGAAAGACTGCCGATTGTAGCCGTCAATTACGGGGTTATCATCATTCTGTTTTTTGCGATTGAGAAGCCTTATAAAACATCGACGGTCAATCGGAGAATCGCGTTTGGGCTCTTTGTCTATGGTTTAGTTACCGCTACAAGGCTTGCTGCATTGATTAAATCTGGCCATGCAGGCGACTACATGTATTTGGTTGTCTTTTCGCTCGTTTCATTCATTGCCTTATCGCTATTCATATATATCATTGAAATGACCAATTTACAGCTCAAGCTTATGCATGAACTTCACAAGGCGGAGAAATTCTCGGCCATCAGTCAGCTTGCTGCATCGGTTGCCCATGAAATCCGTAACCCGATGACGACAATCAGAGGCTTCATGCAAGTCCTGCAGGGAGAAAGGAACCTGAGTGACGACCAGAATCTCTTCATTACCATTTCTCTTCAGGAGCTTGACCGAACCCAGACAATCATCAATAATTTCCTGGCGCTGGCCAAACCAAATACAGGATCGATGGATCAAATCGACCTGAGTGCCATTTTGAAAGAAACGACTGCGTTCATGAGATCCTATTCCCATCTCGGCAATACAGAATTGGTAGAAGCAATCGATAAGAATCTCTGCATCAAGGGAGATGCGCATGAACTCAGGCAGGTATTCATCAATATCCTGAAAAACGGGATTGAAGCAATGCCTTCGGGCGGAAGTATTTTCATCATCGCCAAGGTTGACAAGGATAATGTAAGGATCGAGTTCCGTGATGAGGGCATCGGCATGACAAAGGAGCAACTCGCCCGGATCGGTCACCCTTATTACTCAACAAAGGAAAAAGGCACCGGCCTCGGGATGATGATCTCCTATGATATCGTCCAAAGAATGAGAGGCAAAATTAATGTCGAGAGTGAAGAAGGCAAGGGCACGACCTTCACAATCCTTCTGCCTTGCGGGTAATAAAATTTCTTGTAAAGAAGGCAGGAAAGCTGTCTTCTTTTTATGATTCCAGATGAATTTTAGTGCCCCGAAATACAATCTTAAGCTATAATAATTTTTAAAAGATTTCTATAATTGTTCCACGGGAAGGGGTAATGGACATCATGACAAATTTTAATACGTATTTTCTGATGAATGCAGATGAGGTCATTCCTTATGTAAAAGCAAAGACCGACTTTTTTGATAGAGAAGCGAATTTAAGCTGTGATGAAATAGGCGATGGAAATTTGAACTATGTGTTCCGTGTTCGCGATGAACAGACCGGGAAATCACTGATTGTCAAACAGGCTGGGGATACGGCGAGGATTTCCGACGAGTTCAAGCTGTCAACCAACCGCATCCGGATCGAGTCGAATGTGCTGAAGCTTGAGGGTGAGCTGGCTCCGGGATTGGTGCCTGATGTGTACCTGTATGATGATGTAATGAATTGCTGTGTGATGGAGGATCTTTCTGATCATACAATCCTGCGTACGGCTCTCAATGAGGGAAGAATGTTTCCCAGGCTTGCGGATGACCTGACGACATTCATGGTGAATACACTATTGCTGACTTCCGATGTAGTCATGGAGCATAAAGCAAAGAAGGCACTTGTTCAGGATTATATCAATCCGGAATTATGCGAAATTTCTGAGGACCTCGTATACTCAGAACCTTTTACAGACCATAACAGCCGTAATGATTTGTTTCCTGCCAATAAGGAGTGGATTGAGGAGAACATCTATGGTGACGATCAATTGCGCTTCGAAGCAGCCAAGCTGAAGTTTGCGTTCATGACCAATGCCCAGGCACTTGTTCATGGCGACCTTCATTCTGGTTCTGTTTTTGTAAAAGAAGATTCTACAAAAGTAATCGATCCGGAGTTCGCGTTCTACGGGCCAATGGGATATGACGCAGGAAACGTGATTGCCAACCTGATGTTTGCGTGGACAAGGGCATATGTGACGAATGCTGACGAGAAGTATAGCGAATGGCTGGAGCAGACGATCAAGGATACAGTCGATCTATTTACCGAGAAATTCCTAACCAGCTGGAAGGAAAACGTGACGGAAATCATGGCCAAGGAGCAGGGTTTCGACCGCTGGTACCTGGACGCTGTTCTCCAGGATACAGCGGCAGTTACGGGAATGGAGATGATCCGCCGTATTGCGGGATTGGCAAAAGTGAAGGATTTAACTTCCATTGCCGATGAACATCAGCGCGTAACAGCCGAGAGAATCTGCCTGACAGCGGCGAAGCAGTTCATCCTGAATTCAGCTGCCTCCAAAACAGGTGAACAGTTTTTACAAGTATTAAAGGATTCAGCATCAAGCTATAATATGCGATAATAAGACCGTTCCAATCTTTAGGGAAGGCTCTTTTCTAAAACTTTGTAGCTATTTGCTGTAAAAATGCATTGAATGACCTAGGTAACTTCGCTAAATGGACGATTTAGACGAGAAAAGAGCTTGCAACTAGATACCGACCAGCAAAATGCCTAATCATACGTTAAAATCGGCTTTAGGATTTTAACAACAATCATTACGAAAACAGCCTTAGGGAAAGAGAGGCGCAGAATATGTTGCTTCTGGAAGAACGGATGAAAGTCGTAGAGTACGGCAAGAAAATCATCACAAGTGGGCTCACAAAGGGAACTGGCGGTAATATCAGCATTTTCAACCGGGAAAAGCAGCTGGTTGCCATCAGTCCAAGCGGGATTGATTACTTCGAAACGAAGCCTGAAGACGTCGTGGTCATTAATCTGGATGGCGAGGTTGTTGATGGGAGCAAGAAGCCATCGAGCGAGCTGGATATGCATCTGGTTTTTTACCAGCGCCGCGAAGATATAGGCGCGCTTGTCCACACCCACTCGCCATATGCCAAAACAATCTCGGCCCTGGGCTGGGATATTCCGCCGGTATCCTATTTGGTGGCGTTTGCCGGCCCGAATGTAAGATGTGCTCCTTACGCAACATTCGGGACGAAAGAGCTGGCGGAAAAGGCCTTTGAGGGCATGGTGGACAGAAGGGCGGTCCTGCTTGCGAATCATGGATTGATTGCCGGAGCGCATAATATCGAAACAGCATTCACTGTCGCGGAAGAAATCGAATTCAGTGCCCAGATTTTTTACCAGGCCAAAGCGATAGGTGAGCCAACATTGCTTTCAGATGAAGAAATGGCTCGATTGTCAGAGAAATTCAAAACATATGGCCAAAGATAACCCTCTTCTTAGAGGGTTATTCTTTTGGATTTAAATTGCTGCTTTGTAAATTATCAGCCACAAACAAGCTGGATTATGCTATGATTAAAAGAAAAAAATGGACTTATTGGGTAGTTTTGCTAAGGGGGACAGGCTGGCTATGAGAGCAAGGACAAGAAAGAGTGAACCTTTTTCATTTGATAAATTGAAGGATTTTTTCACTACTGTGCTGCTGCATCTTAGTTTTTATGCCTTCATCGTTTTTCTCGTCATCTTTTTCATCGACAATTTCAGTTAACTACATGAATACATACCCGCAGCAGTCCAAAGGAATTGGGCTGCTTTTTTATTAGAGGAAAAGACTGATTCAATCACCGGTAAAAAAATGTTTGTCCCTGACCGCAATTGTTGTATAGTAGTGGAGAAGAAAAGGGATTGAGGTGAGTCCATTGAGTGTAAACTCTGAATTAGTAAATTTAGACCTGGTTGATCTAGTGAGTGAGCGTCATACGCTTCTTCGTAAAATATCAGAGAAAGCCTGGAACAACCAGAGTGATATTTATATTTCAAATTCTGAATGGTATATCATGGCGAGGATTTATAAAAAGCAGCCAACCATTTCTTATATTAATAAAAATGTTGAAATTTCCCGTCAGGCCATACATAAATTCATCAAAAACCTTGCTGAAAAAGGATTAGTCGAAGTCAACAACCTGGAAAATAACAAGAAGGAAAAATGGATAAGGCTAACCACTCTTGGCGAAGAATGCTATGAAAAAAATGAAATGCTCAAGGCTGGCCTGGAAAAGAAAATAACAGAAAAAATCGGGTCTGAGCAAGTGAGGCTCCTTAAAGAAATTTTGAAGATGGATTGGAATCTGGATGATTAAAAGTAACCCTCTTATTGTCAATCAAGTTGACAATAAGAGGGTTTTTTAATACACTTTAATTGTCAACTTTATTGACAATTAATCCTATTATGTACGATATAGGGAACGTGAAGGGGATTACATTTGCATGACACAAGCAGGAGTTCAAGAGCAGGCGTATGACGCCAATCAGATACAGGTATTGGAAGGGCTTGAAGCTGTCCGGAAGCGGCCCGGAATGTACATTGGCTCAACATCCGGGAGGGGATTGCATCATCTGGTCTGGGAGATTGTGGATAATAGCGTGGATGAAGCCTTGCAGGATATTGTGATGAGATCCACGTCACGATTGAAGAAGATAATAGTATTAAGGTTACGGATAATGGCCGGGGTATCCCGGTTGGAATTAATGAGAAGGAAGGAAAACCGGCCGTCGAAGTCATTTTGACCGTACTCCATGCTGGCGGCAAATTCGGCGGGGGCGGGTATAAAGTATCTGGGGGATTGCACGGTGTCGGGGCATCTGTCGTCAATGCCTTATCTTCATTACTCGAGGTATATGTCCACCGGGAGGGAAAGATCCATTACCAGAGTTTTGTCCGCGGGGTCCCTCAAGGGGAATTAAAAACAGTAGGGGAAACAAACCATACCGGCACTACCATTCACTTTGTACCGGATGGTGAAATTTTTACAGAAACGCTTGAGTATGATTATGACATTCTCTCATCAAGACTTCGTGAGCTGGCTTTCCTGAATAAGGGGATTATGATCACGATTTCTGATAAGCGCGGTGAACAGCGAAAGAATGAATATTACTATGAGGGTGGAATTAGGTCTTATGTTGAGCATTTAAATGAAAAGCAGACCGTAATTCATGAACCGATTTTTATAGAAGGTGAACATAAAGGGATATCCTTGGAAATTGCCCTTCAGTATAACGAAGGGTATGCGGAGATGCTATATTCATTCGCCAATAATATTCATACACATGAAGGTGGAACCCATGAAGTGGGATTCAAAACAGCTTTAACCCGAACGATGAACGAGTACGCAAGGAAAAACGGAAACTTAAAAGAGAATGAAGCTAATTTTTCCGGGGAGGACGTCAGGGAAGGGCTGACTGCTGTCATTTCGGTTAAGCACCCAGACCCGCAATTCGAAGGACAAACCAAAACAAAACTTGGCAACTCTGAAGTGAAATCAGCAACCGATACAATCTTTTCAGAGAGGCTTGAACTGTTTTTGCTGGAGAATCCTGCAATCGCAAAAAGAATCGCCGAGAAATGTTCACTTGCTTCAAAAGCGAGAATTGCTGCCAAGCGGGCGCGTGAATTGACGAGAAGAAAAAGCGCTTTGGAAATTTCAACACTTCCGGGTAAGCTTGCAGACTGTACTTCCAAAGATCCATCCATTAGTGAATTGTACATTGTGGAAGGAAACTCTGCTGGCGGGTCTGCAAAGGGAGGACGTGACCGCCATTTCCAGGCTGTCCTGCCACTCAGGGGGAAAATCCTGAACGTTGAAAAAGCCGCGATGGACCGGATATTCCAAAATGCCGAAATTGGGACAATGATCAAGGCAATCGGCGGAGGAATTGGGGAAAACTTTGATATCTCAAAGGCACGGTACCATAAAATTGTCATCATGACTGATGCAGACGTAGACGGAGCGCATATCCGAATCCTCATGCTGACATTTTTCTATCGATTTATGAGAACTGTACTGGAAAAGGGCTATATCTATATTGCCCAGCCTCCATTATATAAAATCCAGCAGGGGAAGAATATACAGTACGCTTACAATGATGCTGAACTGGAAAGCACATTGGCGTCACTGCCAGGCACACCAAAACCGAATTTGCAGCGGTACAAGGGACTGGGAGAAATGAACCCGGAACAATTATGGGAAACGACCATGAACCCGGAAACTAGGACGTTGCTTCAAGTCACATTGGATGATGCCAGGGAGGCCGATGAGGTATGTGACTTATTGATGGGGGATAAGGTTGAACCCCGACGCCAATTTATTGAGGAAAATGCTGTATATGTAAGGAATCTGGATGTATAAAAAATGGAACGAATCTTATGCTTCCTTTTGGAAGCATAAGACCGTCCCTTAGTTAACTACCTGATTACTTTCCTTCAACAGCCCTGTGACATGCTCATGTATTCTTTCAACAGTGGTATCCAGAGCAATGGCTATTTCTTTGAAAAGGATGCTTTGTATAGTATCCAATATTTTTCTGTCCTGTTCGTAAAGCTTTTTTTCATTCTGCTCGGCTTCGATTTTTTTTCGCATGAGGGTATTGATGAGTCCAGCAATCTCGATTCTGTCTCCGTTGCTTACAACTTTAGAATATAAATTATGTCGTATATTGGGTTTGTCATTCCAGTCAATTCCTGCATACCTAAAGGAATCAAGAATCTCCCGGGCATCTTCTTTTTGGACCATTTCATGAAGGGCTACTTTATCACTATGAACTGGAACACTTAGAGTCAATTGATGATTGTCATTCATTGGGTGTAATACATAGTACGGTCTTGTCACACCTAACACTGTTTTTTCACAGATATCATCAATTTTACAAATGCCATGTGCTGAATAGATCACCATATCTCCTATACTAAACATTTGCTCACCCCTACATAAAATTGTCAACCAAGTTTATAATAACACTTATGATTAGTTTTGTCAACGAGGTTGACGTTAGAGGTGATTTGTGAATAAAGAATTAAACCCGCTAACTCCATATGCTGCAGGCTGTTTCAAAGCAAAATACATAAATAACGCTCAGAGAATGTTGAACTGCATCCCGATTAAGTCTAAACGGGATGCAGTTCAATTCCTGAGCTTTTTTTGCTTATTTTTATGGCTTCAACGGATTGTTATCATTATCAGGGTCCATTGGGTTATTGTTTCCGCCATGGTTGTTCAAGTTCGGGGGAGTTCCAGGGTTTTGGTTATTCAAATTTGGCGGATAACCTGAGTTCTGCTCAGTCATGTTGGTTGTACCAGGACTCTGGTTCAGGTTATTCAAGTTTGGCGGTGTCGCAGGGTTCGGGTTGTTCTTTTTTATTTTCTGCTGCTGGACCGCTTCCTGGTCGATGCTGGTTCTTTCAATTTTATCATCAAGCTTTGTCAGGTACTTGGAAGCAAAGTTTTTGCCGCCAAGCCCGAATGCTAGACCGAATGCCAGTGCCAGTCCGCCAAGCGTCAGGATGAACGCCGCATTTACAATTGCTGGTGCGACTCCAAGCTGATCCAGCGCCATAAAGACGGTGATGGTGATAATCGCATATTTTGCGACCGTTGCCAGCACATTGGAAGAATCACCCTGAAGGATGCTGCTGAGCACTCGCTTCACAAGGCTGCCAAGCCACAGGCCAACACCAAGGATGACAATCGCTGCGATGACATGCGGCAGATACGCAATCACACCGCGTGCAAGGTCGACGAAGAAATCAAGTTTGACTACATTCAATGCTTCAGCCACAAACAACAGGACAACGATGACCTGTACGATATAGCCGACTACTTCGGACAGGCTTAATGAGTTGGGACGGCCTGTGGTGCTTGCCAGACCCATACCTTTAAAATAAGAGTCGAAGCCAATTCTTCCTAACAAATCAGCCGTGAATTTTTTCAGCCATTTTCCGAGCCATAGTCCAATCATGACAAGGATGATGGCAACAACGATATTCGGGATCATCGTCAGGATGTCATTGAGCATCGCGATTGCCGGTTGAGAAATTCCTTTCACATCAAGACGCTCAAGAGCAGCGATGACGGTAGGGATCAAAATCAGTACAAAAGCAACTGTGCCAATCACGCGTGAAAGGCTTGTGCCTTCGAATAAACGGGACAGTCCAAAACGCTGGACTAATTTTTCTGTGCCAATGCTTTGCAAAAAGTTCGTCAGGATATCGCGGACGATTTTGGCAACAAAGTAGCCAACTAAAAGAATCAGCGCTGCCGCGAATAATTTAGGAATGAAGGAGAGGATTCCCTCGATCATATTTTCAAATGGCTCAGAAACTCCGCGAAGATTCAGTGCAGACAATACGGCTGGCAAAGCCATCAGCAAAACTAGGTAGAATACGATGTTCGCGACCGTATCTACAGCGTTTGTCGTTTGCTGGTTGTCCTCCGTAAGCTTGTACTTGCTTAATTTCTCATGGACACCAAGCTTCTTGCCGCCTTTTTGAATCAAGAATTTCAATGCTGATGCGATCAGCCATGCAAATAACAGGATCAAGCCTGCTTTCAGGATATTTGGAATCGCCGCGGCAATCGTTGAGAACATCCCAACAAGCGGCTCAGTCAAAACATATAAATCCAGTATATTCAGGAACATGATGAAGACAAAAACAAGAATCAGTACATAGACAATCTTGCTGATGATTTTTTCAGCAGAATATTTCTTATTGTTCACATTCGAAAAAAGCTTGTTATCGAGGCTGGTTTTCTGCAGTCCCTTATAAACCGCCTTTTCGATGATCTTGGCAACCAGCCATCCGACCAAGAGAACAGCAAGTGCAATCAGCACGTTCGGCAATTTGCCAAGAATGCTATCCCAGCCATTGTAAAAAGTATTATTCAAATTTCTCACTCCTTATTGTATTAGGACGTCCATGGCGGGCTGTTTAATGTGTAAGGATTAATCTGAAACAAGATACAGCTAAACACCTATGAATCCAGTCCTTAGTTAGCAAGCAAACATACTTTAATCTACCCAATTACTAATGGCCTAAACTAACCGAAGCACATTGACTCCTATAAATAACAGCCACCCGAAATTGAATAATCTGAAACTTTTGTCTTTTCGAAGCGTATTACTTCTATAAAGGGGGATTGGGTATGATGAAAAAAACGAGGGTCATCATCCTCTTATTGATGGTTTCGGGGCTTTTCATGGCAGCATGTTCGAAATCGGAAGAGGGTAAGAAAGAAGCAATCACCAAAGTTCTTGAACACCAGTTTACCGGTCCAGACGACGAATATATGGACCTCATGTGGAATCCTAAATATAAGACTGTTGTAAATAATAAAGAAGAAAACAAAGAATTTGATCAGTATGTAGAAGAAGTTTATGGCCCCTACTTTACAGAATCCGGGCTCGATTTCTTCATAGCAACCGCAATGGGTACTCAATATCAGACCTTTGCTTACGAAAATGAATATGAATTAACCCTTAAGGACGTCACGATCAAGCAAAACAAGGATAATCAAAATCTTTATACCTTCGTTGCCATCGTCGGTTATAAGAAAAGCGGTGAAGAAAATACCGCGAATGTAAAAGGAAAAGTTTCTTTCTCCCCAAAAGAAGAAGGGAAAATCGCCAGGTTCGAATACGGAAATGATGACGGTTTGTCTGAAGAATTAAGAAAATAGGAAGCACTTTTGCTAACCGTTGCAATGTTGAAGATCGGCTGCCGTTTTGGCGGCTTTTGTTATGGGAGTAATGAGTGAAGACGTTCAAGGATGGGAACGACGTCTTTCCAATAGTTAAGGAGGAGTCTGATTGGGCGGTAGAAGAAAATTACTTCTCAGTATTTCGATAGGGTTAAACCTAATACTCGTCATGATTGTTGGTTGGGGAATGATGAAGATGAACTTCGTAAAGGAGCAAGTTCTTGTTACAGAGGTCCAAAATAACTTAGTAGAGTTGGAAGGCCTGATTGCCCACCAAATGGATGATGAATGGCCTGAACCAAACCTGGTTACAGCCAAATTAGACGATGTATTAAATGGTATCTGGCTTGGAATCACTACTGGAGAACAATTAGGAACGCTCTCGGAAAATGATAAGGAAGTCCTTGGACATTTGTATTCCAAATTAAATCAATATCCACATGATGAATTGTATAGCTTTACAGAATTAACAGAAGAGGATAAACAGAACTTTGAAGACTTACGGAAAACACTTCGTGAAGTTGGATTAGGATTGAAGTTGACTATAAGTGCCAATATGGATTCCTTTATGAGCCAGGCAGAGGCATTAGATCATAAAATTGAAAGCCCGTTGAAGTAGTATTGGTTGAAAGGATGGTCCGGGAAAATTTAATAAGAGGGGTAATTTTTATGCTTTTCCAAAACGGTCATTTAAAAGTACGCAAATTAGAAGTAAAGGATAATTATATATTATCCAAGTGGCTTTCAGACCCGTCTGTTCTTGAATTTTATGAAGGAAGAGATAACCCATTTGATATAGGGAAAGTAAATGATGTTTTTTACAATCCTGAAGATGATACAGTTAAATGTATTGTAGAATTTGATGGTAAGGAAATTGGATATATCCAATATTATAATTTAGATAGTGACACTAAAAATGTATATGGATACTTAAATGGAAATATTTATGGGATCGATCAATTCATAGGTGAAGCAGAATATTGGAATAAAGGAATCGGCACATTACTTGTTACCTCTATGGTTGAATTCCTAATTAATCATAAAAAAGCTGACCGATTAGTTATGGACCCTCAAGTTAGGAATGAGAGGGCTTTAAGATGTTATGAAAAATCTGGTTTCAAAAAAGTAAAACTACTCCCAAAACGTGAACTCCATGAAGGGGAATATCGGGATTGTTGGTTGATTGAATACATTAAATAAACTACTCTAATTGGGATTTTGAGTAAATAAATATCCTTAAGGTATTTGAAAGGGGTATGTCCATGAAAAGGGTATTATCTTTGTTATTTTTATTAGTCCCCTTTATCGTATTGGGATGCAGTCAGAAAGAGGAAAGGTTTGACCACACGACACTAAAAGAGGAATTAAAAGAGGAAGGAATCGCGCCAAAGCTTCCGACTAAATTTCCTATGACCATAGTAGAGTACGAACGAGTTATCCCTCCTCACGAAACAAATATAATCGAAGTGATATTCAAAGGAAAAGAAGGAGGAATGCTGTTTTCATTGACTATTCAACCACCCCCGGTTGAATACAAAAATCTTCAAAACAAAGAGGCTGTTATGGTTAACGGAGATAACGGTTTCTATATAAAAGGACCTGGATCCTCGCTTCATTGGACTGATGGTGATTACCATTACATTTTGACATCCTATTCAGAAGAAAATGGGACCAAGGAAAAAATGATTGATACTGCCGAGTCATTTGAGTAAGAAAAAAGCATTATTAGAAAAATAACGAGTGCGTGGATTAAAGGTGAGTAAGTACTTTTTTGTTGAATTCATACCAGGCAGGAATGTTTAAGAAGAAATGTGGGCTTTCTATATTTGAGAAAATCTGATCTAAATTCGGCAATTAAGCTTAAATTCTTAAATACTAAATTTGTATAAGGATGATAAAAGTTTAAATGAATAATATCGATAGAAGAAATCGTTTAGGTGACGAACCTTTTAGTTTTCGAGTGACAAAAGATAATACAGTCTTTTTGGATTATTATGGTCGGCAGGTAAAGATCTTAAAAGGTACAGAAGCGGAGAAGTTCCTAAAGAGAATAAATGCTGCTGAAAATTCAACGGAAGAGCAAATCGTAATGGCGAAGATAACTGGGAATTTTAAAAGGGGTAATGAACGAAAAAACTGAGGGAAAATAGATAATTGTTTTAGGTTCAAGATCCTAAAACTGTCATAATCAAGGGAAGTAAAATTAAAATCACTATTTACAAATAGAGAGACTCTAAAAGTGGAATCAACTAAGTTAGAATTAAGGTAGAACTTTTTTGGTAAAATGTTGCGATGCTTTAAAGGGCATCGCATTTTATTTTTATACCTAAGAAGTTTGTGAAGAAAACTTCTTTTTAGCAGCTCGTATTTTACTCGATAAGCAGGATAATTTAAGTGTATTTCTTCACAGATTTATTCCTAAACTCTTACCGAATGCCTGGTGCATCACTTACACCAAGAATGACACTTTATTACTGTAGGTTTACATTTGTTTAACAAATCGCAGGAAAAGACGGAATTTCCAAGCCAGTGGAGAATTTTATAGGTATAGTGAGAAATAGGGGGCAATATCAGAAGCTAATTAGGGGGACTATATATGCTAGAATTCGATACTAATATCGATCAATTTGCGACTATAAAAGTAATTGGTGTAGGCGGCGGCGGAAATAATGCCGTGAATAGGATGATTGAGGACGGTGTGCAGGGAGTAGAGTTCATTTCTGTGAATACAGATGCGCAGGCTCTCAACATGTCAAAAGCAGAGGTCACTATGCAAATCGGCGGTTCGCTGACCAGGGGCCTGGGGGCCGGTGCCAATCCTGAAATCGGCAGAAAGGCTGTTGAAGAAAGCAGGAAGCAAATCAGGGATGCTCTGGAAGGTGCGGACATGGTGTTCGTAACTGCCGGAATGGGAGGCGGAACAGGGACCGGAGCTGCGCCGGAGATTGCCCATATAGCGCGTGAACTTGGTGCACTTACAATTGGAGTGGTGACTCGTCCGTTCACTTTTGAAGGCCGCAAGCGGGCACAAAATGCGGCAGCCGGAATTGAAGAGATGAAGAAAGCCGTCAATACGTTAATCATCATTCCAAACGAGCGGTTGCTGCAAATCGTCGACAAGAAAACGCCGATGATTGAAGCCTTCCGTGAGGCAGACAATGTTCTCAGGCAGGGTGTCCAGGGCATTTCAGATTTGATCGCCGTGCCAGGCTTGATCAACCTCGACTTTGCTGACGTGAAAACGATCATGTCAAACAAAGGAACGGCGCTAATGGGCATCGGTGTCGCTTCAGGCGAAAACCGTGCTGCCGATGCTGCCAAAAAGGCCATTTCCTCGCCATTGCTAGAAACAAGCATCAATGGCGCGAAAGGAGTGCTGATGAACATCACAGGCGGCATGAACCTTAGTTTGTATGAAGTACAGGAAGCCGCCGACATTGTGGCAGCGGCAACAGATGACCAGCTTAACATGATTTTTGGGTCGGTCATCAATGAAAACCTGACAAATGAAATCATGGTGACCGTCATTGCGACCGGCTTCGATCATGATATTGAGGAAGCACAGCCAACGAACACATCACGCCGTCCTGGAGACATGATTGCCAATTCACGTGAGAAATACAACTCTCAATCGAGACAGCGAGAGCGTATTGCCTATGCAGAAACGGGAAATTACGGCCAAGCTCAAAACCACAGCCAAACCGGCAGTTACGGCCAGTCCGGAAACTATGGCCAATCGGGCAACTACAGTAATCCGCCTGCCTACGAGGAGCCCGCGAATTACGATCGGGGTACCAAGCAGCCAGATGACTCGCTTGAGATTCCATCGTTTTTGCGAAAGCGAAGCAGAAGACGGTAAATCCACAAAGAAAAGGCCAAATCCTATGAGATTTGGCCTTTTAATATGATTCCGCCATTTTAACGTTAGATATAAAAGGTAGATTGAATAATGACCCGAAAAGAAACTCTGGGCCGGCTTCCTTCTACGGATATTGTCTAGTTAGGTCTGGCCGGTTATACATACCATTGAATTATAAAAACCAATCACTACCCTGTAAATTCTTCGAAAGCATGCATGCAGACCTCGCCGTAGCGAAAGTCCTCAATATATAGGCCCCCATTTTAGTTTTGTTTTTGGATTTTCTATCAGACTATAAACGGAAGTAATTTTGAAGAAAAAGAAACGACTACTGAAAGGTAAGCACTCAGAAATAATTCTTATAATTAATTGCGAGGAACTACAATCTGAGTTAGTAAAGGACTACTTTTCAATCATTATGCATTAGGTGTTGCAGCAGTCAAATAGGATTGTGGCTTACTGTGCTTAAAAAGCCATTATTCAGTAATCTATTGACTGGATTAGAATGACTGAATTAAGAATCATTATGGACAGATCAATACATTTTCATCTTTCTTAAATTTCTATAACTTTAACTCTTGAAAAAATCTCTTCCTCCACTGATTCACAGTCCCATTCGTGAGGGTAGTAGCCTAACGGGTTACAGATGATTTCCATTCCTTTATACTGTTCGTGATATCGTCTATGAATATGGCCAAAAATATATTTTTTCACGCCATATTTCACTGCTAATTCCCCGAAACGTGAACTGCCCATCATGGCATTGAAAAAGTCCCAGCTAGGGTCGTCCTTATATATAACAAACTTGGGAAAAGGGACGAAATGTGTGACCATGATAATATTTTTCCCGCTATACGCACTTAGCCACCCCTCTAACTTTTCACAATAACGCTCAGTTTCATCCTGATCCTGACCGGGCCAATTTGCATATAGCTTGTCTGGCCAAGTGAATTTATTAAACTTCCCGAGTGCAAATTGTTCTCTCGTATAACCCTTTACTCCAAAAGTATAATCATACCAGCCCCCATCGCCGATAATCACCCAATCATTGTTTAACTCAATTGGTCCACTTCCAAGATTACCTGGAAACTCAAGCAGTATTTCGTAAGAGGTTTTTGAATCCTCATAATAAATATCGTGGTTTCCATGCACAAATAAAACCCTGGTTTGTGGAAAATCACTTTGTAATTGATTTAAAAGATCAAGGGTTTTTTTAGGGCCTGCGGTCATATCACCGCTTAAAATGAACACATCAGGTAAATGGGCTTCAATCCATCTTTTTAGCACAGTCATAATATCAGTACCGGTATTTTTCCGGTTTAAACCTTCATGAATATCAGACAAAATGGCAATTTTCAAATCAATCACTCCCAGCCAAAATTAAGTTATCGCCTAAAATGCCCTACTATATTGGTCCTAACGAGAACCATTTCTCTAAAACAGAGTAATAATCCTCCCAAATTTCAATTTAGTTTGTATACTTTCTAGAGGGTCTTTATTTTCGTAAAATTGATTTGGTAAAAGAAGATGTGTTGTAAATGGTTCCAATTATTGCAGCGGCAAGGTTGCCTGAAAATAGGACCGTCTGAAAACTCAGAACGTCTAATAGACAAAAAAATAAATACTGTCCTTTATAAATTAAGTTTAGTATCGGGTGCAAGCTATGCCCAATGTGCGACCGAAAATTTTCCTCATTCTTTTTAAATAAACGGTGTAGAGTAGTTTAAAAAGGTTACCAAGGGATTGATTGAGAATGAGTTTAGCTTCCTACATTGGCTGCAATATAGAATTATCAATAAACGATGATGGATCTTCAGGTGGTTTTTTTTACATTGGAAGTTGTTTTGCAGGAGAAAGAGAACTCCAAAATGTAAAGAAATATCAGTTGACTACCCCTTATGTTTACGAGGTATCAAGTCACTGGGGAATTGAGATTTCGGAATATATGGACCAAGAAACATGTGCTGAATCAAAAGTAAAGCTGTTAGAACTTTGTAATAGAATGAACAACTATCTTGTAAAAGGGGATTATTTTGAACTGTATAGTTGTTGGATTGGAGAAGAAAAGGATAAGCGAGAGGGTGAGATCATCTTCCAAATCAATAACTTTGATATTGACCAGATTGAAATACCAGAAAAAACGTTAGTTAGATTCGAAAAATGATGGCTTTCTACAACTAACGATCAACTATAAAAAATGCTTGAAGCCCATCTAGGCTCCAAGCATTTTTTATGAACCTTTATGATTTCTTCGATCTTTTTAGATACATATAAATCAAATATCCAATAATCACGACAGCTCCGAGGGCAATTGTCAGCATTGCGAAGTTTTCTTCGATGAACGGCATGGCTTTGTCGCCCAGTGCAACAATGATGGCTGCTTCAAGGAAGAAGCGCAGGCCGCGGCCGATGATGGACCAGATGATGAGTGTAGGAATCTTGACGTTTGAGATTCCGGAAAAAATCGTGAAGACTTTATATGGAATAGGTGTAAAGCCGGCAATCAGGATGGCCATTGCACCGTATTTCTCGAAATAGCGTTCGACCAGGACAATTTTCTCTTCTTTTATAAAATATCGAAGGATGGGACGGCCGACTTTTTTGCCGATATACCAGCCAAGCAGGGCACCGAGCACGGAACCGGTTGTGGTGATGAAGGCATACCAGAGAGCCTTGTCAGGGTTGGAGATCCCCATCGGAATCAGCAAAACATCGGGAGGAATCGGGAAAAAAGAAGATTCCAGGAAAGAGACGAAGAATAATCCCCATGAACCAAATTCAAGCAGCCATTCTTCAATCGAGTGAATCCATTCAGACATTAAACAGTATCTCCTTTGAATTGTTATAGTAAGTGTCAATTGAGCCTAATTAGAAGTATACCATTTATAATTCTGCAAGAGCCAATTATTAATGGTATCCTAAAAAAGGAAATAGTCTATAAAAGGGATGTTGTCTATGGAATATATACCTTTTCTGCTGCTGGGCGGATTGATCAGCGTAATGTCGGGTTTCTTCGGAGTTGGGGGAGGTTTTATCCTGACACCGATCTTACTATTGATTGGTTTTTCGCCGCTTGAAGCGATCACGACGAGCTTGTTTTTCACGGTGGGCACATCAATGTCAGGGATTGCCGCTCACATCCGCATGAAAAATATCCTCTGGAAAGAGGGACTGATCATGGGGCTAAGCGGGATTGTCGCGACACAGCTGGCCCGGCCGATTGTATATGCTCTTGAAGCGCGGGGCTGGGATGACATTGTCATTCCGTTCCTTTATATTGTGCTGCTCGCTTATTTTGCGATAAAAATGATTCGCCAGGGCAAAAAGAAAGACGGAGAGAATCCCGCACCCGCTCATTTTTCGGTACCAAAGCTTTTAGCAGTTGGGTTCGTCGGCGGCTTTGTTTCGGCATCGCTTGGAGTAGGAGGCGGCTTCATCATTGTCCCGCTTATCATCACCTCGCTGGGATTCAATCCTAAAAAAGCAGTCGGAACGAGTTTGTTTGCAGTGCTGCTCATCGTCTCAGTTGGTTTCATTTCCTATGCGGTCAACACACAAATCGATTACTTCATTGGTTTGATGCTGATTGCCGGTGCGTTAGTCGGCGCTCAATTCGGTGCCAGAATGACTGCATATTTTGAAAACAAAGAAATGAATGCGATGTTAGGGATGCTGTACATTGTCACGCTGGCAGGAGCTGTTCTGAAGCTGGTTGACCTGAACAAAACCGGGCTTGTACTCATGGGAATCTTCATTGTGTACTTCTTTGTAAGGGCCATAGGTAAAATCAGGGCAAAGGCAATGGAAAAAGGCTGATGCTTGGTCTTAATGGATTCGGTTTAGGAGTAGAAAAACTAAATGCACACACCAATTTGCAACTTAATCAGCAAACAAAATCTATGTAATTTCCCACTTGAAAACGCTCAGCAAAAATTGACTTGCTGTGCGTTTTTTGCGTTTATGGAATTGTTTAAGTTATTTTGTGAAGTTATACACTTAAACGTTAGCAGTTTAGGTGAAGAAGGGTTTTCAGAGTAAGGTGAAGAAAATATTAGTGATTGATATGATTTGGTCAGGCGGGTGAGAAAATGATTAATTATTATGGTACATCCAGATTAGAAACGGATCGATTAGTTCTTCGGAAGATTGAACTTTCTGATGCTCAAAGTATATTTGATCATTGGCTTTCAGATGATCGAGTAATGGATAATCTTATAAAAGGTGCACACAAGTCTTTAGCAGAAACTATTGAGAGGGTAACAGAAATCGTAAGTAAATATGATACCCAGGATTTCTGTTATTGGGGTATAGAACTGAAAGCAAGTGGTGAATTGATTGGAGCTATTGACCTCTTCAATTTTGATAGTATGACTGAGAATTGTGAAGTAGGTTATTCAATCGGTTACTCCTGGTGGAACAAGGGGTATGGAACTGAGGCATTAAGAGCTGTCATTGAATTTGGCTTTAGACATATGAACATTCACAAAATATCAGCATCACATAATACTGATAATCCAGCCTCTGGAAAAATAATGCGTAAAGTGGGAATGGAACAAGAAGGAACCTTTAAGCACATGATTCGAAATGCCAAGAATCATTATAAGGATTGTGCTGTATATGGGCTCCTTCAGGAAGATTATTTTAAAAATGTGAAGTGACAAAAGGTGAGCGTTAGTTGGTGAGATAATATATGGATACAAAGGGACCGATAGTTCTATAACGGTCTCTTTTTTATGGCTTCAGCATATAAACCTGCAGACATTTTAACAAGTCAATCCATAAGTGGCTGCCAGTCTTCAGACTGATATTTGATGTTTTCTACTTCAAAACCAAATCCGTAAGCTTGGTCTCAGCCTTTTTTCATTTATGCCTCCGATGTGAGAGGGTGCTTGAAAAAACGCGGGAACTCTTGTCCGATGCCAATTTTTACAAATAATTCTCCGTCCCGTTTAAAAGGAAGTGATCGAAAGTCCAAATCCTTGTAGTCAGGTGTGTAATGAAAGACAACTTCCCCTGCAGGAAGGATATTGGTGATATTCACCGGCGAGGTGCTGATTACATCATACAGTTGGACCTGACCGTTCTCTTCCGTGAAAATGACAATCGCGTCCTCTTTCTCAGCATAATAAAGATGGTCGGGAAAAACATTCAGGATATGGTACATGGTGATGCCGCCAGAGTTTGCAGTCGCAAAGGCCTGGGAAACTGGCGCTCTCCCATAAACAATTTTTTCAATCTGCTTAAGATCTGCCGGAATCTCCAGTTTCCTTAATCCTGCCCGGTCTGTATTAGAAGGAATTATCGTTGAAAACTGGTGCTCCTCAACCCGTTCAAAACCGAACTTCGGGTAAAAATCAAGCACGCTGTCATTGGCGAACAGATACACGTAATCATACTTTCCCTCATATTCGGCCAGCACATGGTTCATCAGACTTGCTGACAACCCTCTATGGCGATAATCAGGATGCGTCATTACAGTACCAATTTGCAGGGCTTTGAGGCTTTTTCCAGCTATGATCAACTCAAGCTCATTGACCGATACATTCGCGATCACCCGACCGCCATCCGTAAAGGAAAACGGAATATATCGACTTCCCCAATACCCTTTTTCATGCCAGTTGGTAAAATCAAGTCCGAAAATGTCGGAGGCAAGCTGGATGAAACTTCCCCTCAAAACATTATTATCACGATAATTGCTTACTAGCTTCATAGATCAAAACTCCTGTCTCTTGAGGCAAACATATAGGTTCTATGATGGAACCGGATTCCATAAATCAGCCCCATCGCCAGCATATTGCCCATAAGCGAGCTTCCCCCATAACTGATGAAAGGCAGCGGGATTCCCGTTATCGGCAGCAGCTGGATGGTCATTCCGACGTTTTGGAAGACGTGGAAAGTAATCATGCTAATGACACCTGCACTAATATAGGTATTGAAAGGGTCATTCGTATCCAGTGCCGTTTTTGTCAGATGGTAGATAAGCAGAAAGTACAGGCTAATGACAAAACTGCCGCCGACAAAGCCGAATTCCTCGCCAATGACACTGAAAATAAAGTCTGTATGGCTTTCAGGAATATAGACTTCACTGCCATTGAGACCTTTTCCAGTCAGCATGCCAGAGCCAATCGCACTGAGGGATTTTAGCAGATGGTAGCCATATTCCGGGTAGCTCTCCGGATCAAGCCAGGCATAGATGCGCCCAAACTGATACGTTTTTACCCCCAGGTATTTTTTCAGGATCTCAGGCTTCCAGATGACGAGATACAGAATGCCGGCCCCAAGTACAGCTCCACCGCCATAGAGAGGCAGGATGATTTTCCACGTAATGCCTGAAACTAGGATGATTCCTGTGAAAATCGCAATCACGACCAGGGAAGTTCCGAGGTCAGGCTGCATCATGATCATCCCTAACGGTAAGGCGGTGATAAGGCCAAGCTTGATGAACAGCAGGAAATCTGTTTGGAGTGTCTTTCTAGGATGATTTTTATGGTGGGTATAGATGGCGCTGCTCAAGGCAAGAATCAAAAAGACTTTCATGAATTCAGAAGGCTGGATTGAACCGAATGGCTCGATGAAAAACCAGCTTTTGGCCCCGTTTCTTTCTTCGGCAATGCTGGCAGGAGCGAAAAACAGGAAGACGAGCAGGAAAACTCCGAAGCCGTATAAATACCAGGAGAGCTTGCGGTATTGTTCACTGTCGAACATCATTACTACTGCAATGATACCTGAACCGACGACATACCAGAATATTTGCTTATATAAAAAGTTCTGGCCAACATATTGCCCGGTCTTCTGGGCGCTATAAATGGCGAGACAGCTTGTCAGAAAAAACAGCAATAAGAGAAGTGTTAACGTCCAATCAAAGCGGTCGAATTTTTTTGTGGATTTATCCATTTGCTACACCCTGTCCAAAATCATTTTTACAATAATCGTTTACCAGGTATCTTTCGCCTGTACGAGAATGTATTACCATTTTATGCTAGCAGACGAATATTATCCTCACAATCCCTGAGCAGGTAATATGTCCCTATAAGTATTAGACGAATGACAGGAGGGTTTAGTTTCTTTTGAAAAGGGATTCTTTTAATCGGAAAGGTGGATAATAATTATGTTTTTGAGGATTCAAAATAAGATATTTTCCACCGTTTTTGTTAGAATGGAAGAAGCGTCATTTGTACGGAGCCGCTGGCATTCTGCAGCTTAGAATTTTCCGGGAGGTTTTGCTGTTGAAAAAGAACCATCCTTATAGCAGGGATTTATTATATCTCCACATGAACGAACGGGACCATTATGTACTTTCGCACGGAATCGAATTCCATGAATTTTCGAGGTCGCTGCCTGATCCATTTAACCATCTTTTGCTGTTGAAGCATCGCTATGAGGATGGCGAATTCAACAGGCATACTTTATTTGAGTATGTACCAGGAGATAGTGCCGAAAAGCTGGTAGGAGCCAATGTACATGCATATGGGGATTTTTGCTGGATTGATTTTGAGGAAGTGGAAGCACTGAATGTGCTGACGGCCCAGGAAATTGCCGAACTTCTTTATCTCGGGCATATCAAGCATCATTTGAAGCTGCCTTTTTACAATCAGCTTAATAATCGTTTTGTGTACCTGTCCAATGAGGACGGCTGGTTCAATAAGATCTATTACCGCAATTTCAATGACTTTTTCCGCATGCTTGGCAATGTCCTGTCAGGAAAACTCGGAGAAATGAAACCGGAAAAAACGCTGCTTGGAATCCGGAAAAAGAAGTCCTATCCATCTGTAAGCAAGGAAATCCTGAAATCACTGATACCAGCCTTGAAGGAAGGGGCTGTGTTTTCGCTGAAGAATATCCAGCAGAACCGCAACAAGATTGAAATACCGATCTGGATTATCGGAGATTTTGCCAACATGGATGATATGCAGGATGAATATAAAGAAGCAAGCCGCAGCAATCCTGACGGCAGACTTGTTTTCGATAAAAAGTTGAAGGAATGGAGCTTGCTTGCACAATAAGTCGAAAAAACAAAATTTTTGCAGCAACTTTTGGCAATTCGTGTATAATGAGTTGGAGCGGAAAATTACATAACGATCTGAACAGGTGTCTTTTATAACAAGACTTAATAGGGAAGTTGGTGAAAATCCAACGCGGTCCCGCCACTGTAAATGGGAGCAAGCTGCAACATGCCACTGTACAAATGTATGGGAAGGCGCAGCGAGCATTGACCATGAGCCAGGAGACCTGCCTGTCCATTGCACCAAGCAAACCTACGAGGATAGGGAGGTGCCGACAGGCTTTATGTCTTTTTTATAAAACATTTGCTTACTCGGACATCTCCCCTTCAGGTGGAGATGTTTTTTATTTTATATTATTAGTTTTGTTGAAGAACAATGCTGGTACTTAGCATCCTGTTGATTGTAGTGGAAGTCGCGTAGACTCCTCCGAAAATGCTAACGCATTTCCATCGTGCGTGGGCTAACTCGAGGAGGCTATTCAGTGTCCTGCGGGCTCAGCGCCAGCCCCGCGGAAAGCGAAGCGCCTGGAACGAAAATCAACAGCCTGATTAGACAAAGCTGATCGAAAAATGGAGGAGAAGTAAATGAAGAAATTATTGTTGATATGGGTGGCGGCTGCCATGATCCTGGCTGGCTGCGCTACTGATGCACAGCCAGAAAAAAAGGAAGGTGAAAAAAACGCGCAGGAACAGAAGACAGGATTTCCTGTCACGGTAAAAGATGCGTTTGATGAAGAAGTTGTCATTGAAGAAAAGCCTGAAAAGATCATTTCCCTGATTCCGAGCAACACGGAAATCGTTTATGCGCTTGACAGCGGGGACGCAATTGTCGGCGTCACAGATTTCGACAATTATCCAGAAGAAGCAATGTCTAAGGAAAAAGTCGGCGGAATCGAGTTTAATATTGAAAAAATGATCTCGCTGAAGCCGGATCTTGTCCTTGCCCCTGGGTCCACCGCAGACACGGCCAAAGAAGGTCTGCAGCAACTAAAGGACGCAGGAATTGCGGTTGTCGTGGTGAATGATGCGCAGTCATTTGAAGAAGTGTATCAGTCAATCGAGATGATTGGAAAATCGATTGGTGAGACTGAAAAAGCAGCCGAGCTAGTAGATTCGATGAAAAGCAGCTTCGCAGAACTGAAAAAGAAAGCTGAATCCATTAAGCCAGAAGAGCAAAAGACTGTATTTGTTGAGGTCTCGCCTGAACCGGAAATCTACACAGCCGGCAATCATACGTTTATCAATGAAATGCTTGAGTTGATTGGTGCGAAGAACGCTGCCGGTGACATGGAAGGCTGGCCGAAAGTCGACCCGGAAGTCATGGTTGAGCGTAATCCGGATGTCATTGTGACAACCTATGGATATTATACGGAAAAGCCAGTTGAGAAGGTGCTTGCGCGGAAGGGCTGGAACAATGTAAAAGCGGTCAAGGACCAGCAGGTATTCGATGTCCACTCCGATCTTGTTACCCGTTCTGGCCCAAGGCTCGCTGAAGGAGCGGAGGTACTTGCAAAAGCCATTTACCCGGACGTTTTTAAATAATAAAGGATTAGCATATGTTTTTGCTGCAGCATTTTTGATCATCTCAATGCTGCTGGGAATATCAATCGGAACGGTTTCCATTCCTGTACCCGCTATCATTAAAATCATTGGTGCTGACATTTTCCGATTTCAGGGACAGGGAATCGATCCCATGCATGCAAGTATTGTTATGGAAATCAGGCTGCCCCGCGTGCTGCTGGCAGGCTTAGTTGGTGCGTCACTGGCGATCGCTGGTGCCGCATTCCAGGGCCTGCTGCGAAATCCGCTGGCAGATCCGTATACGCTCGGGATTTCATCAGGTGCCTCCATTGGTGCTGTCGTTACGCTGTTTTTTGGCCTTTCACTGCCGCTGATCGGTGCCTTTACCTTGCCGGTGCTCAGCATTCTGTTCGCATTCGCCACTGTGTTGTTTGTGCTGTTTTTTGCCCGGAAAGTCGACAGGCTGCTCAGGGTGGAAACCATTATTTTGACGGGAATCATTTTAAGCTCCTTTCTCGGATCGTTCATTTCGCTTATGATTGCTCTCTCAGGCGAAGAGCTGAGGCAAATCATTGGCTGGCTGCTCGGCAGCGTATCGATGCGCGGCTGGGAGTATATAAAAATCATTTTTCCTTTCTTTATGATTGGTCTGGTGATTTTACTGGCAAATACAAGGGAATTGAATGCAATGTCCTTTGGTGAGGAACGGGCACAGCATCTCGGCGTCAATGTCGAGCGTCGGAAGCTTTTGATTTTGCTGTCGGGTTCCCTTTTAACAGGTTCAGCGGTTGCTGTATCGGGGACGATTGGTTTCGTTGGTCTCGTCATTCCGCATCTGACCAGGACTGGCTGGGGACCTGACCATCGTCATTTGCTGCCGTTATCGGTGCTGATTGGCGGTGGATTCCTGATTCTTGCTGATTTAATATCCCGGACTATCATCGCACCCTCGGAATTGCCGATTGGCGTAATCACGGCATTAATCGGAGCACCGGTTTTTGCGTTAATTTTAATGAAAAATCGCAGGGAAAGAAGTGCTGGCCGATGATCACAGTGAAGAATTTGACAGGCGGATATGCGGGCGGCGAGGTGCTGAAGGAAATCTCCTTTGAGGTTGGCAAGGGTGAGTTGTTCGGAATTCTTGGACCAAACGGAAGCGGGAAAACCACGCTGTTAAAAATGATCAGCGGCGCTTTGGAATTCCGGGAAGGTGCCATCGAGCTGGATAGCCGGCCATTGACCCAGTATACACCGAAGCAGCTTGCGAGGATGATGGCAGTCCTGCCGCAGCATTCTGACCAGGCCTTCCCGTATAGTGTGAAAGAGACCGTTTCGCTTGGCCGTTATGCGCACCAGAAAGGGTGGTTCCACAGCTGGAGTGATGAGGATGAAGAGATTGTCCTCAAGGTGATGGACCAGACAGGGATCACCCATCTCCAGGAGAAATCGATCGTTGAACTATCCGGCGGCGAAAGGCAGCGGGTCTATCTTGCGCAGGCACTGGCACAGCAGCCGAGGATTCTGCTGCTTGATGAGCCGACGAATCACCTTGATCTCAGCTTCCAAAAAGAGCTGTTGGACTTGCTGAAAAAATGGGCTTTAGAGGAGCAGTTGACAGTCGTCTCGATTTTCCATGATTTGAATCTTGCCTCGCTATATTGTGACAGGCTGCTGCTGCTGGATAACGGTGAGGTGCTGATTGTCGATACTCCTTCTGAGGTTTTAAAAGAAGAGCGAATCAAGGCTGTTTATAAGACACAGATCAAAAACCACCCGCACCCGGAAATCGCCCGGCCACAGCTGCTGCTTGTTCCCGAATCAGACGGCAATGAAGCTGCCAATTTTAAAATAGATGCCAGGTTTCTTGAATTCAGTCTCGACCGGATTACACTAAAGTCACCGATGAAATTAAGGACAATGTCTTCAGGAATAACGGGTGCAGGAATTGGCTGGCACAATTCCTTTGTACACCGTGTTGTCCCAATGGACTATAATTGCAGCGACCATAAAGCAGAAATGGCTGAGTATCTGCAGGCGAATGGTTTTCTGCCGAGCGAGACTGTTGCGATGATGACGGCTGTTCCTGCGGAAACCGCATCACGCCGTTTTTTCGAAGCTGACGGATTATCGATCTTCATTATGGTCTCGGCAGGCAATACGCATCGCGAGAGCCCAAGGAATATCAATACATGGCTGTTCATTAATGGCCGAATCTCTGAAGAGGCGTTTATCCAGAGCGCAATGACTGCAGCTGAGGCAAAAATGAGCGCTCTGCAGGAGCTGGAAGGAAACAACCTGTTGATTGCCGGACAGAACATCGGCATTTCAACTGACAGCATTTGTATCGCCGCAACCCAGCAGGGGGAAGAGATTTCCTACGCAGGGACAGCTTCGCCGCTAGGCAAACTGATCAGCGAGGGGATTTATGCCTGCACGAAGGAAGCGATCCAGAATTATCGAGCTGGGAGAACTTTAATGAAGGAATCTGGCCAATCCACCTCGAATGTAAAACTAAAGAGGTGATGACGATGGAAATGAAAATGGGATACGTGATTTTATATGTTTCCGATCTGGAGAAAACAAAGCATTTTTATGGCGAGCTGCTGGGCCTGAAACTCCGAAACGAATTTGGCACCTATATCGAATATGAAACAGGCAGCACAGTGCTTTCAATGAACACAAGGGAAAGCGGCCGTGAAATTACCAAGCTTCCAATCCCGGATGGAATCAGGAATGAACAAACCTTCGAGTTAGGCTTCACAACAGAAGATGTCCAGGGCGCCGTAGAAAAACTGCGCACCGCCGGAGTCCCGATCCTGCTCGAACCAACCGAAAAACCATGGGGCCAGGTCGTTGCCTACGCAGAAGACCCGGATGGACATTATATTGAAATATGCACACCGATTGGTTGAAAAAAAGTCCTGCAGCTCACTGAGCTGCAGGACTTTGATCGTTTATTGAGTTAAGAATTACAGTTATTAAGGCCACTTGTGCCCGAAAACCGAGAGAAACCGGAACTTCGGTAACAAGTAGGCTCAACATGTGCCCGAAAACGGAGAAAAGTTGAAATCTCGGTAACAAGCAAGGCCAACATATGCCCGAAAACGGAGAAAAGTTGGAACTTCGGTAACAAGTAGGCTCAACATGTGCCCGAAAACGGAGAAAAGCTGGAACTTCGGTAACAAGTAGGCTCAACATGTGCCCGAAAACGGAGAAAAGCTGGAACTTCGGTAACAAGTAGGCTCAACATGTGCCCGAAAACGGAAAAAAGCTGGAACTTCGGTAACAAGCAAGGCCAATATGTGCCTGAAAACGGAGAGAAGTTGGAATCACGGTCACAAGAAAGGATATCTTCATGTAAAAATGTCCTGGAACCTCAACAAAGTTCCGTTTTAAAAAGCTTTAAACAAGCAAGGTAGAAGGCCGATTTACATTTTAAGGTTTTTACTTCATCTATGTGAAAAACGGAGATATCAGTCAATATTTGAAGAAATACATAAAAAACAGCGCTTACAACAATGGTTGATAGCTTTAATAAATATGTTATGATAAATCCTGTTTTAATCGGACCCGGCTTGCTTGAGAGTAGGAAGCCATAAAATAAAAATTAAGGGGTGTTTACTTGAATACTAATACAATTAAAGAACAATGGTTTGGCAACGTGAAAGGGGACATCCTTTCAGGGATTGTCGTTGCGCTTGCTTTGATTCCTGAAGCGATCGCCTTTTCGATTATTGCTGGTGTTGACCCGATGGTAGGACTTTACGCTTCATTCGCTATTGCTGTGACAATCGCGATTGTCGGCGGCCGTCCTGGCATGATTTCAGCCGCGACCGGTGCGATGGCGCTGCTGATGGTGACACTTGTTGCTGACCATGGTTTGCAATATTTGATGGCAGCTACAATTTTGACAGGTGTCCTGCAGATTCTGTTTGGTGTGTTTAAATTGGCAAGATTCATGAAGTTCATTCCGCGTTCCGTTATGGTCGGTTTCGTGAATGCACTTGCGATTCTGATTTTCATGGCACAGCTTGAGCAATTTGTAGATGCTACATGGGTTATGTATGCAATGGTAGCGGGCGCGCTCGCAATCATCTATCTTTTTCCGCGCATCACAAAAGCAGTTCCATCACCACTTGTAGCGATTATCGTCATTACAGTAATTGCTCTGATGACGAAAAGTGATGTGAGAACAGTTGGCGACATGGGGAATCTGACGGCTGCATTGCCAACTTTCCTGATTCCTGATGTACCATTCAATCTCGAAACATTAAAAATCATCTTCCCATATTCATTGGCTTTGTCGATCGTTGGTTTGCTTGAGTCCTTACTGACGGCTTCAATCGTCGATGACATGACAGATACTTCAAGTGATAAAAACAAAGAAAGCCGCGGCCAGGGAATTGCGAATATCGTTGCCGGATTATTCGGCGGCATGGCAGGCTGCGCAATGATCGGCCAATCCGTCATCAATGTAAAATCTGGCGGCAGAGGCAGACTGTCTGCGCTCGTTGCCGGTACATTCCTTATGTTCCTGATTCTTGTGTTAGGAAATATCGTTGTCCAAATTCCAATGGCTGCCCTTGTAGGAGTCATGTTCATGGTATCTATCGGAACATTTGACTGGTCATCCATTAAAGGCATGGCAAAGACTCCTGTTACAGACTCAATCGTCATGGTTGTCACCACTGTAACAACAGTGTTTACGCATGACCTTTCAAAAGGTGTATTTGCCGGAATCATATTAAGTGCGATTTTCTTTGTCGCAAAGATTTCAAAGGTAAAAGTTACTTCAACACTTGATGTTGCCGCTGAACGCCGTACGTATTTTGTTACAGGACAAGTATTCTTCGCGTCCGTTACAGATCTGCTTGAATCATTCGATTTGAAAGAAACAGCAAAAGAAGTCGTCATCGATCTGACTCATGCCCATTTGTGGGATGATTCAGCGGTTGCGGCTATTGATAAAATCATCATCAAATTGAGAGAGAACGGTAACGTGGTCCGTTTGCAAGGCTTGAATGAACCAAGCTCCCACTTGATTGACAAATTGGCTGTTCACAAACGAGAAGGCTCAAAGCTTACGGGACACTAAAATAAGTTTGAAAAAGCACGTTGACGAATCAGCGTGCTTTCTTTATATATTAGATTATGGAAATGGAGGGGAATGAGATATTTAATAGAATCTTGCTCGCTTCAGATGGTTCCGATCATTCAGTGCGAGCTGCGAAAAAAGCGGCAGAATTGGCGAAGCTTAACGGTGACAGTGAAATAACTGTAGTTTATGTTGTTGATGGACAAACTTCCAAAGAGGATGTCCTTCATAATGCGGACCAGACAGTGGTCGAGGAGAAAAGGAAAGCTAGGCTTCAGCCTGTAACCAATATGCTTGAAGAAGAAAACCTGGACTACAAGTTTGAAAAGTTGCTCGGAGAACCTGGACCTGCGATTGTTGATTATGCAAACAAGTACCAGTTTGATATCGTGGTCGTCGGCAGCCGCGGTTTGAATGGCCTGCAGGAAATGGTCCTAGGCAGTGTCAGCCATAAAGTCGCAAAACGGGTGAAAGCGCCGGTTTTAATCGTAAAATAACCAGCGTTCAGGGAATCCTGAGCGTTTTTTCTTTAAAAAAAATAAAACAGATGTTTGATTCCGTTTCAGAATCGGAAATTGGAGCGAGAATCAATTTATATAGCGAAAAATCAGTTTTTATAGCGACTTTTCCATTTATATAGCGAAAATCAATTTTTTATAGCGACTTTCCCGTTTTTATAGCGAATTGGAAATTTCGACGGTTTTTTGCCAGTAAAACAACCGGCCAATTAGCGGTGCCTCCATCAACAAGAACCTTTTTAAAAAATGACCCTTACCTGTGTTGTCCTTTCACGATGTTCTTAGTTAAGTCATATAGTACATTAGGCATTTGGATCAGGAACGGATGCCTATTGCTAATTTTGTGTTTCCCGCAGGTTTCATGCATGTAAAACAGGAAATAGTATAGCTGGAGAGCAAATATTAAATATTGATAACAATTCCTTAATTAAAAAATAAAGTGGTAAAATAATAAGCGGATTGAATTTTATTGGAGGTCTATTTTTATGAAGACAAGAATCGGGCTGCTGTACGGCGGCAAATCGGCTGAACATAAAGTATCGATGCAGACAGCTTTGGCTGTGACGAAGGCATTGGATTTCGAAAACTACGAGATTTATCCTATATACATAACGGAGGAAGGGGAGTGGGTCAAGGGACCGCAGCTGAACGCGCCTGCTGAGAACGTCAAACAGCTTGAATTCGCGGATGGCTCGAATCTGCCAACCCCTTCGTTTACTCCGGCTTTATTCCAGGCCGGCGGAAAGGAAGAGGGCAAGACGCTTGATGTCATCTTCCCATTGCTGCATGGACCAAACGGTGAGGATGGCACGGTTCAGGGTTTGCTTGAACTATTGAACCTTCCTTATGTCGGAAATGGTGTTCTTGCCTCATCGGCAGGGATGGATAAAGTCATCATGAAGAATATTTTCGCTCAGGCGGGATTGCCGCAGGTGGATTATGTGTCAGCCCTTCGCAGCGAATGGGAAAAGGACAGCGAGAAGGTATACGGTCTAGTCGAAGAAAGACTTGGTTACCCTTGCTTTGTAAAACCAGCGAACCTCGGATCGAGCGTGGGAATCAGCAAGGCGTCCAATAAGCAGGAGCTTGAAGAGGCGTTCAAAGAGGCGTTCCAATTTGACCGTAAAATCATCGTAGAACAGGGTGTTGTCGCACGGGAAATCGAAATTGGCGTCCTGGGGAACGATGAGCCTGAATGCTCGGTTGTAGGTGAAATTGTCCCTAAGAAAGACTTCTATGACTACAAGGCGAAGTACGAAGATGGCGATACGGCAATGATCATTCCCGCAGAAATCACTGAGCAGCAATATGCAGATATTAAGGAAATGGCAATCACAGCTTTCAAAGCGCTTGATTGCTCGGGCCTCGTTCGTGCTGACTTTTTCCTGACAAAGGATGGTCAGTTTTTGATCAATGAGGTCAATACAATGCCTGGATTCACTCCATTCAGCATGTTCCCGCTTTTATGGAAGCACGCAGGTGTCGAATACCCGCAGCTGATCGAAAAGCTGGTGAACCTGGGAATCGAGCGCCACGCTGAAAAGCAGAAGATCAAATATACATTCTAAAAATGCTTAATATCCAGGGGGACACGGAGGAACTAATGGCCGTGTTCTCTCTTTTCATGGGAGGAAATCTGTATGATCCAAAAAACTTTAGCACAAATCGCGAAAATGGCAGGCGGGCTGAATGATGTAAGCAAATTTGCTGATATCGAGGTCAAGGGTGTTTCGATTGACACTCGCAAAATTGAAGCAGGGAATCTATTTGTTCCTTTTAAAGGTGTGCGGACAGACGGACATAAATTTGTAGTGGATGTCATCCAGAATGGCGGAGCTTCTGCGGCCCTCTGGCAAAAAGATGTGCCGAATCCTCCGGAGGACCTTCCAGTCATCATCGTCGAAGACACGACGACTGCTCTTCAGGAACTTGCGAGAAACTACCGGGATTCACTTGATATCAAGGTTGTCGGGATTACAGGCAGCAACGGCAAAACGACAACAAAGGATATGACAGCAAATCTGCTTGCCCAAAAATACAAGGTTCAAAAAACAGAAGGGAACTTCAACAATCATCTTGGACTTCCGCTGACGCTTTTGCGTCTTCGGGAAGATACAGAGGTTGCCGTGCTTGAAATGGGGATGAGCAGCAAGGGTGAGATTGATTTTTTAACTAAATTGGGTCGTCCGGATGCAGTGATCATCACAAATATCGGAGAATCCCACCTGCTTGATCTTGGTTCAAGAGAAGCCATTGCTGATGCGAAACTGGAAATCATCACTGGCCTTCAGGAAAATGGTCTGATCATTTTTCACGGAGATGAACCGCTACTGCAGGAAAGACTGCAGGACTATAAGGGAAATGGCGTACTTAAAACATTCGGGGCAAGCCGGGAGAATGATTTGTATCCGGTTGATATCGAGCCTATGGAGAATGGCAACAAGTTCACAACGAACATTGTCAGTGACACGTTCTATTTGCCGGTCCTCGGAAACCATAATATCCTGAACGCCTTGGCAGCCATGCTTGCCGCAGAGTTCCTGGGCGTTCCTTTTGAAAAAATGAACGACGGCTTTGCCAGCTTGAAGCTGACAAACATGAGGATGGAGCTTTCAGAGGGAGCTCACGGCGAAAAAATCATCAATGACGCCTATAACGCGAGTCCGACATCCATGAATGCGGCGATTGACCTTGTTGCCAATTTGTCTGGCTACAACCGCAAAATCCTTGTACTCGGTGACATGCTCGAGTTAGGGCCGCTGGAGGAAGAATACCATTATAAAGTGGGGACTTCCCTTGATGCCGATAAGGTGGACTACGTGTTCACATACGGCAAGCTGAGCGAATCGATCGCCAGAGGTGCAAAAGAAGTCCTTGGTGAAAACAGGGTCTTTGCTTTCGATGATAAACAGCAATTGAGTGAAGAACTGAAAAATTATGTAACCGATGAAACAATCGTTTTGGTAAAAGCATCACGCGGTATGGCGCTTGAGGAAGTCGTCCAGGCGCTTCAAAAATAACCAGCAAAAAAGATGTCCTTTAACCGGGACATCTTTTTGGTGTTGATTTGTAATGCTTTATCGAGGAAATTCTGGGTTAAATCATTTAAAATGGGGAAAGATTAAATACGAGAAAAACTAATGGGTGATGGTTATGATAGGTTGTCTGCTGATCCATGGATTTACCGGAGCTCCTTATGAAGTTGAGCCTTTAGCCCAGTCATTAAAAGCGCGGACTGACTGGAAAATAGTTGTTCCCACCCTTCCTGGACATGGCGATGAGCTAAGTTTGAAGGGAATAAAGCATAACGAGTGGATTGACCATGCTGAAAGGGAACTGAAAGCTCTATTGAATGAGTGTGATACCGTATATGTAGTCGGGTTTTCGATGGGCGGTCTGATTGCCAGCTATCTGGCCTCAGCCTATCCGGTCGATAAACTGGTCCTGCTTAGTGCCGCTGCCTATTATGTGAATCCAAAGCAGCTTGCATTCGACATCAGGGAAATGATGAGAGATACTGTAAAAGGAAAATTGAAGGAAAATGAGTTGTTCAGGCGTTACACGAGAAAAATCAAAGAAACACCCATGACCGCAACCTTGCAGTTTCGCAGGCTTGTAAACCAAATCAAGCCTATTCTCAACGATGTCAAGGTGCCTACCTTGATCGCCCAGGGCGAGAGCGATGGCATCGTCCCTCCCAAGAGCGCCCGTTATCTTTATGAAAACATCGGCGCAAAGGAAAAACGGCTGATTTTTTATAAGAACTCCAAACATCTGATTTGCCACTGCGACGAAAAAGAACACCTTTTTGATGAAGTATATGATTTTTTGACCTCCAAACCGAGAGAGGGAATCAGCAGCTGAAGCTTCGTCTCGAAAATTGCTTTTCCTGACTAAAGATGGTATGATGAATATTGAGTGTCTAACTGAGAAAATCCTTTAAGCGGACATACTCCCGTGCTGGAGAATGTCTTTTTTTGCTAATATTTCAGGTTCTGTGCTTCAGCATACGCAAGCGACTGCTGATTCAGCCCTGCTTAAAACACAAGGTGCTAACACCTATTTTGCCGTAAAGGTACGATAAACTAACCAGAATCAGAAATGATTTGGATCCTTAAACAGCCACTTAAATAAACGAAGCATCGGAAGAACCGGTGCGGGATAAATGTGAACATAAAGGAGAATGAGCAAAGTTGACAATGTTCCAAGACATGGGGATTAGCCCCGCAACATTAAAAGCTGTAAAGAATATGGGTTTTGAGGAAGCAACTCCGATTCAGGCAGAGACGATTCCAATCAGCCTTCAAAATAAAGACGTGATCGGCCAGGCACAGACAGGTACTGGTAAGACTGCGGCTTTCGGTATTCCTCTAGTGGAAAAAATCAAGAAAGAAAACCATAACATCCAGGGAATTATCATCGCGCCAACCCGTGAATTGGCTATCCAGGTTTCCGAGGAATTATATAAAATTGGTGCTGGCAAAAGAGTCGGCGTACTTGCTATCTACGGCGGACAGGACATCAACCGCCAGATTCGCGCACTGAAAAAAGGTCCGCATATCATCGTCGGAACACCAGGACGTCTGCTTGACCATATCAACAGAAAGACAATCCGTCTGGATAATGTCGAAACAGTCATCCTTGACGAAGCAGATGAAATGCTGAACATGGGCTTCATCGAAGATATCGAAGCCATCCTTGCGC
This sequence comes from Mesobacillus sp. AQ2, assembly GCF_030122805.1. Taxonomy (NCBI): domain Bacteria; kingdom Bacillati; phylum Bacillota; class Bacilli; order Caryophanales; family Bacillaceae; genus Mesobacillus; species Mesobacillus sp. AQ2. Next base: position 227,964 of record NZ_CP126080.1, read on the forward strand.
AAATCCCTAACGAACGCCAGACATTATTGTTCTCGGCAACAATGCCGGGACCGATCCGCAAGATCGCTGAGCGCTTCATGAAGGACCCTGAAGTTGTTAAAGTTAAAGCAAAGGAAATGACTGTTCCTTTGATCGAGCAATACTATGTTGAGGTTCAGGAAAAGAACAAGTTCGACGTCCTTACTCGTCTTCTTGACATCCAGTCACCGGAACTGGCAATCATCTTCGGACGCACAAAGCGCCGTGTTGATGAGCTTTCTGAAGCATTGAACCTTCGCGGCTACACAGCTGAAGGCATCCACGGAGACCTGACACAGGCTAAGCGTATGTCCGTATTAAGAAAGTTCAAGGAAGGTTCAATCGACGTTCTTGTTGCAACAGATGTTGCAGCGCGTGGACTTGATATCTCTGGCGTAACGCATGTATACAACTTCGATATCCCTCAGGACCCTGAAAGCTATGTACACCGTATCGGACGTACTGGCCGTGCAGGTAAAGAGGGTATGGCGATCACGTTTGTCACACATAGAGAGACTTCATACCTTCATGTAGTGGAAAAAACAACTAAACGCCGTATGGAAAAAATGACTGCTCCAACCCTGGACCAGGCGCTTGAAGGCCAGCAAAGAGCTGTTATTGAAAAGATTACACAAACAATCGAGTCAAACAACCTTCAATACTACCGCCAGGCTGCAGATGAGCTATTAAAAGACCATGATGCTCAAACAGTCGTTGCATCCGTATTGAAAATGCTCACTAAAGAGCCTGATACAACTCCTGTTAAGCTTACTGAGGAAAAGCCTCTTCCAAACGGAAGAGACAAAAAGCCTCAAGGGGGCGACCGCAGACGTTACGATAACAGAGGCGATGGCCGTAAGAAGCCTTACAAGCCACGTTCTGGAACAAAACGCACAGGCGGTGGCGGCAGCAGAGAAGGCGGCAGCTACAAATCAAGATCATCACGCTAAAATAAACACGAAATCCCCGGTTGGTTTACCCAGCCGGGGATTTTTTTATGCGATTTTTGAAAAGTGAGTGTTTTTTTTAGTGAAGTGTTCACTTTATTGTATGAATCCTGCTGTTTTTAAGAGGATTTTAGAAAAGTAATAATCACTTTTTAGGATTTACCGACCCCATATTGGGTTGCACCCCATGAAATCTCCGCAACAGATCGGGATATTTTAATTATTCGACCACCTTTCAGAATATATCAATCACATTTCCGATTATATCGACCACATTTTGAAATATATCGACCACATTTGCCATTTTATCGACCACATTTCCAAATATATCGACCAACAGTCCGCCAAACTAGCTTAACTCTTCGTCCTGAATCTGGATATCGGCCGCATATGAACCGCAAAATTAGAACTTGCCGCTCATGTTAGTTGGGCATACTACTGAAAAAAGAGTGGGGTGAATCTGATGACGATTGTGAGGCTGGGATATGTGGCGATGAGCGAGGAGTTGAAGAATGCTTCGCCGTCACAGACGATGACTTTCAAGCAATTCCAGGGAATCAAGGACCGTGAAGCGGCGATCAATAAGCTTGAAAGAATCGCGGTTTCCAATCTTGAAAACTGCCTCCGCCTTTTAAGGCACAGCAAGGCGAATGAGATTCACTTTTTCCGGCTTAGCTCCCGGCTGATTCCGCTTGCCAATCATGAGGAGCTTTCCGATTGGAAGTATATGCGGGCGTTAAAAAAGCCACTCAAGGAAATTGCTGATTTTTTACATGAGAATCCAATGAGGGTTGATTTTCATCCGGATCATTTTGTCCTTCTGAATACATTGAAGACCGATACGCTCAACAACTCGGTCAAGACGCTGGCGATGCACCATGCGTTTTTGAAGGGGATGGGGATTGACCCTGAGCATCGATGCGTCCTCCATGTAGGCGGAGTGTATGAGAACAGGGAGAAAGCCCTTGAACAATTCATCCATAACTGGGGGCTGGTCTCTACCCGGCTGCAAAGCATGATCATGCTTGAAAATGATGATACTTCGTTCACTCTGCATGACACGCTATATCTTTGCGAGAAATTGGGGATCCCGCTCGTGTTCGATTACCATCACCATCTCGCCCATCATGAGTATATAAACTGGGAAGCGCAATGGGAGCGTGTCGTCGGGACATGGGAGCAATCCATGCTCCCTGTGAAGATGCATATATCAAGCCCTCGTTCGGAAAAAGAGTTCCGCGCACACGCCGAATATGTCGATGTAAAGATGTTCATGGACTTCCTGAACGGAATAAAAGGCTCCGTTCCTGAAATCCACTGTATGATCGAAGCGAAAAAGAAAGATCTGGCCCTGTTTAAGCTGGCAGAGGATTTAAAACAAATACCGGAAATCGAAGTCATAGACGGCAGCAGCTTCCTCCTGAAATAGTCGATAAATTCCATGAGAACCAGGCTCCTGTCGAATCGGCTCTTCATTTGCCATTCACTCGTCGGATGGCCCCTTAGTGAATCTCATTCCCAGCACATTCCTTGCTAATTTAGTGCCCCAGGAGTGGGGAGTTGTTGTATACTTAGGAAGGTGCTATTAATTGGTAATAATGGGAGGATAACTTATGACGATTTCTGAGCCGCAAAAGCGGATTTCCGAGCGGGCTTTGACTGTCTGGAAAATTGCCGCTGGTCTTCACTCCCTGTTGGTTTGGATATTAGCTGGCGGTCTGATCGCCATTACGATGATTTTTGATTTTCCGAATTGGATAATTGGAGCTGCTATTTCCGTGGCAGTTGTATATAGCTATTTGTTCATTTTTTTATTGCCGAAGCTGCGCTGGAAACGCTGGCGTTACGAAGTCAGGGAACAGGAGATCGAGCTTCAATATGGAGTTTTTATTGTGAAAAGGACGCTGATCCCGATGATTCGGGTCCAGCATGTTGATACGCTGCAGGGGCCATTGTTAAGGAAATATGGTTTATCGACGGTGACGGTGTCAACCGCTGCGACGGTCCATGAAATACCAGCGCTTGATATGGAGGAAGCGGAGAGCTTGAGAACGTCCATTTCCAGGCTGGCAAGGGTGGCGGATGAAGATGTCTGAGCCGAAAAGACTGCATCCAGTGGCCGCGATTGTCAATGCACTCCGACAGCTGAAAGAAATGATCATTCCATTCCTGATCTTCGTCGTCTTCGGCAGCAGGGGCACGGATTGGGACTTGTTTTATTTCATTGGGTCAATCGCGGTAGTCGTACTGGTGTTAGTATATGGGGTTCTGTCATGGTATAGATTTACATATCGAATCGAGCAGGGTGAACTAAGGATTGAATATGGACTGATTGTCAGAAAAAAACGGTACATTCCATTCGACCGGATTCAAAGCCTTGATTTGTCGGAAGGAATTTTACAGCGGCTTTTCGGGCTTGTGAAGGTAAAAGTAGAGACAGCGGGCTCCGGCGGGATGGGCCTGCAGGATGGCGAAGCGGTACTCACGGCCATCACGAAGCAGGATGCCCAGGAAATCCATGATTACCTGGTCTCCATCAAGAAGCATGGGCAAATCCAGCAAGGAGAAGAGGACCTGTCTTCAAGTGAAGAGGTACTTTATAAAATATCAGTTCCTGAGTTGTTGATGCTGGCAACGACTTCAGGCGGAGTAGGGGTTGTCATCTCCGCAGTGCTGGCGTTCGTGTTCCAGTTTGAAGAATTCATCCCTTATGAACAGATTTTTGATGGAGTGGAAAACTTTGTCCAAAACGGCGTTATTTTTATCAGTGTTGTCGTTTTCATCGGGTTTCTGCTGGCTTGGCTCATCGCGCTTCTTGGGACGATGCTAAAATACGCTAATTTTACCGTGAGGAAAGTCGACAATGATCTTGTCATAACCCGGGGATTATTGGAGAAGAGGCAGTTTACGATCCCGTTGAATCGGATCCAGGCAGTCCGGATCAGCGAGAACCTTATCAGGCAGCCGCTTGGATATGCGTCGGCATTCGTTGAAAGTGCGGGCGGATCGGCGCTTGACCAGGAAAGCTCAAAGGTCCTCATACTGCCGATTGTGAAAAAAAGAAAAATCCCCGGCCTGCTTGAACCGTATTTGACGGATTACCATTTCCGCGTCAATCTATCGCCCGCACCTCCGCGGGCATACCGGAGATATTTGTTGAAAGGCTGGCTGTTCGTCCTGCCGGTCATCGCACTGGCCATCTGGTTTTTGAGGCCGTGGGGATACGGAGCGCTTATTCTGCTCGCTCTCTCGGCCATCTGGTCATACCTCAATTACAAGGATGCAGGCTGGAGTCTTGACGAAGGGATGCTGACATTCCGTTATCGGAACATGGCCAAAAACACTGTATATATGAGGAAAAATAAAATCCAATCCTTCAGTGTCAAACAAAGCTCTTTTCAGAAGAAAAAGAAGCTTGCCACTGTAGAAGCGATTGTCATGTCCGGACATGGCGGCGCCGGAGGCAAAGTCATCGATCTCGAAAAGCGGGACGCTGATCAAATTTATAACTGGTATTCGCATGAAATGCCAGATTGACAGGTCGAATGTTGTTTCACTCGAAATGCCAGAGTGAGGACAAAACGCTGGTATTTGCATGAAACATAAAGCACACATATTGAAAGATACGAAAAAAGCGCCTGCTGGGCGCTTTTTTTACCTTCTGTAGGCCGCCGCGCCAATCAGGAAGCCCGACAGCATTCCGAAAATATGGGCGGTAATGTTGATGTTCGACTGGACGAAGGTCATGATGACGGCGATGATGGCAATGGTCATGATTGTCTGCGAGTTCTCGCGCGACATCATCGCTTTCCGGAACATAATGATAGAAATATAGAAACCGAACAGGCCAAAAATTGCGCCGCTTGAGCCGACATGTGTATAAGTCAGCGGTTCAAGCAACAGGGTGGCGAGGTTCGCGGCAATCCCTGTAACAAGATATACCAGGATGAACTTTGTTCTGCCGAGCAGCTGCTCCAGCGCCGGTCCGAACAAGACAAGCGAAAAGCTGTTGAACAGCATGTGCGCAAAGCCGGCATGCATGAAGATGGGGGTGACGATCCGCCAGTATTCTCCGTTGACAACATACAGGTTCACTCCTGCCAAACGTTCAAACAGGTATTTGCTCGGAAAAATTGGCAATGCTGTCAGCAAGTATAATAAGATATGAATGAATATGATGAAGGTAATGACCGGGTAAAAGCGAATGTAGTCACGCAAGTTTTCAGTCCTTGTAAACATGGAAACCTCCTGGTTACTGATATCGTGAGGCTTAATCAAATCGCTCTGGTTTAATGATAATCCTATTTTAAAGGATAGCCCTAATTGGCAAAAGTTGTACACTATTTTGTATGCTGAATGAAGCTTTTTTAGAAGGGAGCTGTAAAAATGATCATCGGAACAGGAATCGATATTGTGGAAATCGGGCGGATCCGCAAACTGGTGGAGTCGCAGCCGCGTTTTCCTGATAGAGTGTTAACCGAGAAAGAAAGAGAAGTTTATCGTCAATATAAGGAACGGAGGGCAATTGAGTTCCTTGCAGGACGATGGGCAGCTAAGGAAGCTTTTTCAAAAGCAAAAGGGACTGGCATCGGCAGGGAATTGTCTTTCATGGATATTGAAATCGAAAACGACCCGCATGGACGCCCGGTTATCACAAAGCCTTATATGGAAGGAATTCACCTGTCGATCTCTCACAGCGAGCATTACGCCATTGCGCAGGTAGTCATCGAAAAAATTTAAAATGCTTGTCAATCCCGGGGGCATATTCGCCCAGGTTGTCTCATATATTCATAATGCAGTAAGGGAGACAAGGCTAGGGCGGCGAGAATATGGCTGCACGAAGACTACTCAAGCAATTTTGCAGCCGGTGTCTTATTCCTGTCCTTTCTTTCCCTTTACACGTTTAAATGAGACTAAAAGGGGTTGGAAGAATGAAGAAAAGGTTATTGCTGCTTCTCGCCGGGTTCATGGTTATTTTTGCTCTGGCTGCCTGCGGTACAAAATCACAGGAATCTGTGGTTAAGGACTTGGACGGAACGCTCAATGATTTAAAGAGTTACAAAGCTAAGGCAAAGATGACATTGCAGATGGGTACCGAGCCGCAAGTGTATGATGTGGAGATTTGGCACAAAGATCCGTCATTTTACCGTGTGAATTTGAAGAATGCCCAGAAGGACCAAAGTCAGATGATCCTCAGGAATGATGAGGGAGTCTTTGTTCTGACACCTGCGCTGAACAAGAGCTTCCGTTTCCAGAGCGACTGGCCGAAGAACAGCAGCCAGGCTTATCTGTACGAATCTTTAATCACAGATATCCTCGAGGATAAGCAAGCGAAATTCTCGGCTACCAAGGAACATTACGTGTTCGAGACGAAAACAAGATACCAGAACAACAAGATGCTTCCAATCCAGGAAATCAAGCTGAAAAAGAAGAGTCTTGCGCCAGTAAGCGTGAAGGTGATGGATCCGGACCGCAATGCGCTGGTGACGGTAGAATTCTCTGATGTGAAATTCGACGCAAGCTTTGATAAAGATGCGTTTGACATGAAAAAGAACATGACAGGTGCTCAGCTTGAGGTACCGGTTATGGCTGATGTGGAAGACAAGGAATTTACAGTGAAATATCCAGTCGCCGAAATCCCGGGCGTGACGCTGATCGATGAAAAGGAAATCAAGACAGAGGATGGCAAGCGAGTTGTCTTGACATACGACGGCGACAAGTCATTCACGCTCATCCAGGAGAAAGCGAATGCCATGCCTGCGATGTCCTCGGCCATCAATATGACTGGAAAGCCTGTCGACCTTGGATTCACGGTTGGTGCTATGAACGAAACATCGATTTCATGGACACATCTCGGAGTCGATTATATGCTGGCATCCACAGACTTATCACCTGAAGAGATGGAAATGGTCGCCAAATCGGTATTGGCCGATATGGAAAAATAAGAATCGTCAAGCAGGCTCAGAGTAACCTGGGCCTGTTTTTTTATGGGCTTGGGAATAAAATCTGTTTTTGAGGAATATAATCTGACGTTTAAGGAATAAAAACCATTTTCTAAGGAATATAATTGTGTTTTTAAGGAATATATTTAGTTTTTCAGGAATAAATCGATATCCTCTTCTAAAACCAGTTCACTCCCGAGAAGTAGTTCCTCCTTGAAAAATCCGTATATATCCATTTGACATTGAGTTCTTTCAGTTTGATAATTAAACAATATAAATTAAGCTCGGATTGAAGGAAGTGGAGTTTTCGGTGGAAGAGCAAGGATTTTTTTACCGTGATACTTGGGCAGAAGTGGACCTGGATCGGATCAAAAACAACGTAAAGGAAATCTCAGGTCATTTGTCTGAGGATGTTGAACTTATTGCAGTTGTGAAGGCCAATGCATATGGACACGGGGATTTGCAAGTGGCTGAGGCGGCATTGGAAGCAGGAGCGTCAATGCTTGCGGTAGCATTCATGGACGAGGCACTCGCATTGCGGAAAAAGGGGATCACTGCACCGATCCTTGTCCTTGGTGCCAGCAGGCCGGGAGACGTGAATATCGCAGCCGAGGAAGGAATCATCCTTACTGTTTTTCAGAAAGAATGGCTGGAAAAAGCGAAGGAAGTATTGAAAAAGGATGCCGCCCTTTTGCTTCATATAAAAATAGATACAGGAATGGGCCGGATTGGAATCCGTACGGTGGAAGAGCTGAAGGCTGTGGAAAGGCTTATAACAGAAGACCCGCGCCTGCAGCTTCATGGCATTTACACACATTATGCAACAGCGGACGAATTGGATGATACGTATTTCAACAGGCAGCTGGCATCGTTCAAGGGAATGCTGTCAGCCCTGGACCAGCTGCCGCCAATCGTCCATAGCAGCAACAGTGCAGCCGCCCTTATGCACCCCGATGCCCGCTTTAATGCCGTAAGAATAGGAATCGTGATGTACGGACTGGCGCCATCAATGGAAATCGCTCCTGAATTGCCGGTGGAGCTCCAGGAGGCGTTCACTCTCCACTCGAGGATTGTGCATGTAAAGAAACTGGAAAAAGGTGAAAAAGTCAGCTACGGTGCTACGTATGAAGCCCCTGAAGAAATTTGGGTAGGGACGCTGCCGATTGGGTATGCTGATGGATGGATAAGAAGGCTCCAGGGGCAGGAAGTGCTGGTCGATGGCCAAAGGTCGCCGATCATTGGCCGTATCTGCATGGATCAATGCATGGTAAGACTTCCGAATGAGGTTCCCGTTGGAACGGTCGCTACCCTGATCGGGAGCCAGGAACAAGAATCGATTTCCATCAATGAGATTGCAAGCAAGCTGGAAACCATTAATTATGAAGTCCCGTGCATCATTTCCTCCAGGGTGCCAAGATTGTACAGGCAAAATGGCAAAGTCGTCGATTTGAACAATTCATTGCTATAAAACACATCCAATAATTAACAAAGCTGTGTAATCCCGCTAATACCATGCATAAAATACTAATTTTTTGGCGGATAATACAGAAGAATTGCTGATTTACCTTTGCATCTGGCATAAATAGTGATAATATTAGAAATGGTAGAGAGATAACGAACTTAATAATGGTATGTAGTGATGATGGTGGAGGTGTATGTTTGTGTCTGAATCCAGCGCAACAACTGAGATTTTGGTAAAGTTACCGCAGCATCTGTTGAGTGAACTAGATGGATTTGTTAAGCAAGAAAACGTAAACCGCAGCGAATTTATTTATCAGGCAACAAAAATGTTTTTGCGTGAGAAGAAAAAGAGACAAATTCGTGAATCCATGAGACGTGGCTATATGGAAATGGCCAAGATTAATCTAACCATTGCATCAGAAGCATTTCAAGCAGAATACGAGGCAGAACACACAGTTGAACGTCTAGTCAGCGGAGGATGATCCTTTGATTGTCAAACGTGGTGACGTCTATTTTGCAGACCTATCCCCAGTTGTTGGTTCGGAACAAGGCGGAGTGCGCCCTGTCCTGGTCATCCAAAACGACATCGGGAATCGGTTCAGTCCCACAGTCATTATCGCAGCGATCACGGCACAGATCCAAAAAGCCAAGCTTCCAACTCATGTAGAAATTGATGCGAAGCGGTACGGTTTTGAAAGAGATTCGGTCATATTATTGGAACAAATACGCACAATTGACAAACAGCGCCTAACCGATAAAATTACCCATCTCGATGACGAAATGATGGAAAAAGTGGATGAAGCCCTTCAGGTAAGTTTAGGTCTTATTGAATTCTGATCAACAGCACGCTCTTGAATAAAAAGAGCGTTTTTTTGTAACCGGACCACCTGGCCTGCCAGCAGGCCTTTTACATAACCCCCAAAAAATAAAAACGGATGTTTTCTGTGTGGGAGGCAAGCATAGCGCTTGTCTCTTTTTTAATTGGCGGGGGTTGTTTTAGAGGTGCGGCAAGAAAAGCAGGAAAGCTGTCCGAAGCAGTCCCGAGTTCGGACAGGTTCGGCAGGATATGCAGGAAAGCTGTCCGAAGTAGCTCTGAGTTCGGACAGGTTCAGCAGGATGTGCAGGAAAACTGTCCGAAGCAGTCCTGAGTTCGGACAGGTTAGGCAAGAAAAGCAGGAAAGCTGTCCGAAGCAAGCCGAAGAGTCACCAATCTCCCAATCGCCACACAGGCATAAACACAAAATTTACCCACGCTAAAATTTAATTCAGCAAAAATAGGAATAATAACTATGCGATATTCCATGAATGGTGTCGACAAGTTGATTTTATTTGACGAAAGAAAACTGTTATCATTAAATGGAGATATATAATCAGGAATTTGTGAAAATTTAATTACAGTTTTAAAAATGGTTTACATTTGGGCGGATTGGGGTAATGTAAAATTTTGTTGTGATAGAATGGGGAGGATGGAATGAATAAAATAATATCAAATTATATTCAGGGTCATAAACAAGACATCCTGGATCAATGGATAGATAGGACGAAAGAAGAAGCGGATGATCGGGTGGTCCGTTTAGTATCAGATCGTGTATTCCAATCAACGAGCAAGGAATTTATCGATTTGATCATATCTAATTTTAAAGGTACGAGTGAGGAATATAAGGAAAGGCTGACGGATTTTGCTGAAAAGGTGGTCAGGCTTGGCTGGCCATTGACGTTTGTCACCAAAGGCCTTCATACCTTTAATTTGATTGTTTTTGAAGGGATGCAGAGGGAAGAAGTCGTAACGCCTGAGAATCAGATGGAAATCATATTTGAGTTTGACCGCTGGGCAACCCCAATGAACAATGAGATTGTCAGTGTATACTCGTCTACATGGGAAAGAACGGTTTCCCTTCAGAAAATTGCCCTTCAGGAACTTTCGGCTCCGCTTATTCCTGTATTTGAAGGAATTACGGTGATGCCGCTTGTTGGTACCATCGATACAGAGCGTGCAAAACAAATCATGGAAAACCTGCTAAAAGGTGCGGTTAAACACCGTTCTGAGGTAGTTCTTATAGATATTACAGGTGTTCCTGTCGTAGATACGATGGTTGCCCACCATATTATCCAGGCAGCGGATGCTGTCAGGCTTATTGGTGCCAAGTGCATGCTGGTCGGAATCCGTCCGGAAATAGCCCAGACCATCGTCAACCTGGGCATTGACCTGAACCAATTTACAACGAAGAATAACTTGAAAAAAGGAATAGAAGCAGCTCTTGAGCTGACAAATAAAAAAATCGTTTCACTGGAGGGAGCAAAGTGAGAATACCTATCCTAAAGCTGGATGATTGTCTGTTGGTCTCCATTCAATGGGAGCTTGATGACCAAACTGCTCTTCAATTTCAAGAGGACTTGCTCCATAAAATTCATGAGACAAGTGCCAATGGTGTCGTCATTGATTTAACCTCAATCGATTTCATCGACTCTTTTATCGCCAAAGTCCTTGGAGATGTCATCAACATGTCCAAGCTTATGGGTGCGATTGTAGTCATAACAGGAATCCAGCCTGCTGTAGCGATAACGCTAATTGAATTAGGAATCGGACTTGATGATGTCCTAACTGCATTAGATTTAGAAAAAGGTTTGGAGAAATTACAACAGGAATTGGGGGAATAGCTGAATGGACATCCAATCCTGCGTAACGATTATCAATGAATGGGACATCGTGGCCGCGCGCCAGCTTGGCAGGAATGTAGCGAAAGAGCTTGGTTTCGGCACGGTTGACCAAGCAAGAATCACCACAGCCATCAGTGAATTGGCCAGGAATATTTACTTGTACGCCGGAAAAGGACAGATTTGCATCGATAAACTGTATGACGGCGGAAAAGCGGGATTGCGAATCAATGCAGTAGATAGCGGCCCAGGTATTAAAGAAATACGCCAGGTCATGGAAGATGGTTATTCAACATCAGGAGGACTTGGAGCCGGCCTTCCCGGGGTTAAGCGTCTTATGGACGAATTCGACATAGACTCTACTCCTGGACAAGGAACACAGATCAAAGCAACTAAATGGCTCCGTTAGGGGGAAACAGTATGGATTTCCGAGAAATGATGGAATCAAAGTATCGGGATATTCTTGACAATTATATAAAAGAGCAATCCGAACAAGCATTATATGCGGGACAGAAATTCAGCCGGAAGTCGATAGAGCACAAAATCGCACCGGAAGAAATCATCAGCCTGCATAAAAGCTTGCTTCTTGAAATGTATCCTGAACTACCAGAGGATATTATGCATTCCTTTGACATTCTCCTCGAAGTGATGATTGGTTATGGTATTGCTTACCGTGAGCATCAAAGCTTAAGGCACCAGCAGGAGGAATTAAGGTCCGAAATGGAAATTGCCGCTAATGTCCAGCAAACCCTGCTTGGCACGAATATCCCTACCGTTCCCGGTATCGATATCGGCGCAATCAGCGTCCCTGCAAAGCATATGAATGGTGACTATTTCCATTTTGTCCAGGATGAGAATGACAATATCAGTGTTGCGATCGCTGATGTAATCGGAAAAGGGATTCCGGCAGCGCTTTGTATGTCCATGATTAAGTATGCGATGGACAGCCTGCCAGAAAACCGGCTTGATCCGAGCAGCATCCTGGAAAACCTGAACAGAGTCGTTGAACAGAACGTTGACCCAAGCATGTTCATCACAATGTTTTATGGAATGTTCAATCCTTCCAACAACATCTTCTATTATGCTTCCGCAGGGCATGAGCCTGGCTTCTATTATGATTCCAAAAAGAAGGAATTCTCAGAGTTGGTCGCAAGAGGCTTGCTGTTAGGAGTGGACAAACGGACAAAGTATACCCAGTACGAAAAAGAAATACTTCCTGGGGATATGGTGATCCTGATGTCTGACGGAGTGACTGAGTGCAGGACGGAAGAGGGTTTCATCGAAAAGGAAACATTAATCGGATATATAAATAAATATATTCACTTAAATGCTCAGGAAATTGTCAATAATATCTTTAGGGAACTTGAAAAACTTCAGCATTTCCAATTGCGGGATGATTTTACTTTGATCATTTTGAAAAGAGATGTTTAATCAGAACCCGAAACGGGTAAATCAAAAGAGCAATTGAATTGTAAAGGGTGGGTCATTTATGAATATTTCGATAGATGTTAAAGAAACAGAATCTAAGTTAGCAGTTAAAGTAAACGGTGAAATTGATGCATATACAGCTCCACAGCTTCGTGAAAAGCTTTTCCCTTTATCTGAAAAAGAAGGTGTAAAGATGGTTGTTGACCTTTCAGAGGTCAATTATATGGATAGTACTGGGCTTGGAGTATTTGTAGGAGTATTCAAGAACGTCCGTGCACACGACGGTGAGTTCAAGATCGTCGGCTTGTCCGAACGTTTGCAGAGACTTTTCGAAATCACCGGCTTGGCCGACATTATCGATATAAACAGCCAGATAGAGGGTGGAGTGCAATGAACCAGTCATTTGACTATATTGAGATGAAAATCCCGGCTAAACCGGAATTTGTAGGTGTCATTCGTTTGACCCTTTCTGGTATTGCAAGCCGCATGGGTTTCTCCTATGACGAAATTGAAGATTTAAAAATTGCGACCAGCGAAGCATGTACCAACGCTGTGCAGCATGCATATAAAAACAAAGAGAATGGCGAAGTTATCATTGGTTTCGGATTGTATGAAGACAAGCTTGAAGTGATGGTTGCAGATAATGGACAAAGCTTTGACTTCCACTCAGCGCGCCAGGGCCTCGGTCCTTATGACCAGAATAGTTCTGTGGAATTCCTTCGCGAAGGAGGCTTGGGACTGTATCTGATCGAAACCTTGATGGACGAGGTTCGGATCCATCACAAAGAGGGCGTCACGGTCTTTATGACCAAGTACCGAGAAGGAGAGCAGGTGGAGAGAGATGCAGAGACAATCTCAACCTAAGCAGAGGCCAAAAGAAGAGATTAATGAATTAATCAAAGCCTACCAGCTACATGAGGATGCAGACGCCCAGAATGAGCTGGTTCTTCATTATCAAAACCTTGTCGAAACCATCGCGAGAAAGTACTCGAAGGGAAGGTCATTCCACGAGGATATTTTCCAGGTTGGAATGATCGGTCTTTTAGGCGCAATCCGCCGTTACGATGAAACATTCGGCAAAAGCTTTGAAGCATTTGCCGTGCCGACCATCATTGGTGAAATCAAAAGATTCTTAAGAGATAAAACGTGGAGTGTTCACGTACCGCGCAGGATAAAAGAACTTGGTCCTAAAATCAAGACAACTGTAGAAGATTTGACCACCCAGCTGCACCGCTCTCCTCGAGTGGATGAAATCGCAGAAGCACTTCAGGTTTCCGAAGAAGAAGTGTTGGAAGCGATGGAGATGGGGAAAAGCTACCAGGCTTTATCCGTTGACCATTCTATTGAAGCCGATTCTGACGGCGGAACAGTCACCCTGTTGGACATCGTCGGAAATATTGATGAAGGCTATGAAAAAATCAACCAGAGAATGGTTCTCGAAAAAGTACTTCATGTACTGAGCGAGCGCGAAAAGTTAATTATCCAATATACCTATCTTGATAACCTGAGCCAGAAAGAGGCTGGTGACAAGCTCGGTATTTCACAGATGCATGTATCAAGACTTCAAAGAAGGGCAATCAAAAAGCTTCAAGAAGCGATTCATGCGGAAAACAACAACTCGGAGTATATTACATGATCCAACAGTTCAAGGACAAAATAGAACTTTATGCTTACCAGACAATCAAAGAAGGTAAATTAGAGTGCGGTGACAGTTACTATTATACAGCCACCGATGATTATTTTGTCTGTGTAGTAGCAGATGGACTCGGGTCAGGACAATACGCGCATGAAGCATCTGCGGCGGTCGTTTCAGTAGTCGAACAGCACCATCATGAAGATGTTGATACACTCATGAAATACTGCAACAACATTCTGGTGCAAAAACGCGGGGCTGCTGTATCGATCTTCAAGGTCTACTTCGAAAGCCGTCAATTCGTGTACAGCTGCGTCGGGAATATCCGCTTTTTCCTCTATGCGCCAAACGGCAAATTGACGTATCCTTTGCCGGTTACAGGTTATCTTTCAGGGAAGCCGCAAGTATTCCACACCCAACGATTTGTTTACGAGCCAGATTCAAAATTCCTGATCTACTCAGATGGGTTTGATATCCATGGCGCAAAAACACTTTTGAAGGGATACCGGTCCGTAGCAGCCGTCGCGGAACAAATCAAAAGGGAATACGCAAACTCAATGGATGATGCAACTTTTATTGTGGGAAGTCTACTATAGCCGGTGGACTTCTTTTTGTTTTATATAGATGTCTTTCACAATTCATTAAAATCCTTCCGGGCAGAAGCGAAACTGTAAACCTCACCCCGGTTTTGGTACACTATTAAGGTATCAAGAAATACCAATATGATAATGGAGGATTGTCTCTTGACTCAAACAATGGATAAGCAAGACCAATATGTAAAAATCATTGCCAAAGAGCAATCGTTAGCAGCGAAACAGGTGCAAAGTGTGATTTCATTGATCGCTGAAGGGAACACGGTCCCGTTCATCGCCCGATATCGGAAAGAAATGACTGGCGCCCTTGATGAAGTGCAAATTCGCGACATCGTTGAAAGATGGCAATACATACAGAACTTGGAACAGCGTAAAGAAGAAGTCATCAGGCTGATCGAGGAACAGGGAAAGCTGACAGACGAACTTAAAGCGAACATAGAAAAATCGATCAAGCTTCAGGAAGTAGAAGACCTTTACCGTCCGTACAAGCAAAAAAGAAGGACGAAAGCAACCGCCGCCAAAGAGAAAGGCCTTGAGCCTCTTGCTCAATGGATGCTGGAATTCCCTGTTAGCGGCAGTCTTGAAGGTAAGGCCGGGGAGTTTTTATCAGAAGAAAAAGGCGTTGAATCCGTTGAGGACGCGATTGCAGGCGCGAAGGATATCATTGCCGAAATCATTTCCGACGATGCAGAAAGCCGTAAATGGATTAGAAGCGAAACCTTTAAGACAGGCTCTATTGAATCTGCCGTAAAAAACGAAGAGCAAGATGAGAAAAATGTTTATGAGATGTACTACGAATACTCCGAACCGGTCAGTAAAGTAGTCCCTCACAGGATTCTTGCGCTCAACCGAGGTGAGAAAGAAGACCTTTTAAGGGTGTCAATCAAGCCGAAAACAGAGATGATCATGAGTTATCTGCAGCGTAAGTGGATTTCCAAAAATCATTCTGTAACAACAACTTCGGTAACAGAAGCGATTGAGGATGCCTACAAACGCTTGATCCAGCCATCAATTGAACGTGAAATCAGGAATGAGCTCACGGAAAAAGCAGAAGAGCAGGCGATCCATATCTTTTCCGAAAACCTGCGCAAACTGCTCCTTCAGCCTCCTTTAAAAGGAAAGGTCGTTCTTGGAGTAGACCCTGCGTTCCGGACAGGCTGCAAATTGGCTGCTGTCGATGAGACCGGAAAAGTTTTATCGATCGGTGTAATCTATCCGCATACATCGAGTGCTAAAAGTACCGAAGCACGGGACAAATTCATTAAAGTCCTGAAAGATTACGATGTAGAAATGGTGGCCATCGGCAACGGTACAGCTTCAAGGGAGACGGAGCAATTCGTATCAGATATTCTAAAGGAACTGGATCGAGAAATTTTCTATCTAATCGTCAATGAAGCAGGCGCAAGTGTCTACTCCGCATCTGACCTTGCCCGTGAAGAGTTCCCGAACTATCAAGTAGAGGAAAGAAGTGCCGTTTCGATCGCACGCAGATTGCAAGATCCCCTGGCAGAACTCGTGAAAATCGATCCTAAATCTGTTGGTGTCGGTCAATACCAGCATGATGTAAGCCAGAAGAAACTATCCGAATCCCTGACATTCGTTGTAGAAACGGCAGTTAACCAGGTGGGTGTTAACGTAAACACAGCCTCATCATCATTGTTGCAATATGTATCAGGACTATCAAAGACGGTTGCCAATAACATCATCAAGAAGCGAGAAGAGGAAGGGAAGTTCACGAGCCGGGCACAGCTTAAAAAAATCCCGCGCCTTGGAGCCAAGACCTATGAACAGGCAATTGGATTCCTTCGTGTCATTGACGGAAAAGAACCGCTTGACCGCACTGGCATCCACCCGGAAAGCTATGGCGAGGTAAAGCAGCTGCTTGACAGTCTCGGATTTAAAACGTCTGATCTAGGGACATCCGCACTGAAGGATGCTTTAGGGCAAATCAATATCGATCAGACAGCTGACCAGCTTGGAATCGGTAAACTGACGCTTAAGGACATCATTGACGCTCTCGTCCGTCCAGAAAGAGACCCGCGTGATGAACTTCCAGCTCCGCTTCTAAAGAAAGATGTTCTAAAGCTGGAGGATCTAAAACCAGGGATGGAGCTTCAGGGGACTGTAAGAAATGTAGTGGATTTCGGAGCTTTTGTGGATATCGGCGTTAAACAGGATGGCCTTGTCCATATCTCCAAACTAAGCAACCGCTTTGTAAAACACCCATTGGATATTGTCTCGGTAGGCGATGTAGTAACAGTATGGGTAGACAGTGTAGACCAGAAAAAAGGCCGTGTCGCTTTGACAATGCTGAAGCCCGATCAAGCAAAATAAAGAAGACTGCAGTCAATCCTGCAGTCTTTTTCACTACTCCTGTTTCTTTCTATAAAAAAACCAACATTGATTTAAGAGTTTGATTTGATAACGATTTTTTTCATAGAAGGCTCGTTTCATTTGATTCTGGAACCAGACTGGCATAAACAATACCTCCTTAAGATAAATACGGTAAAAGGTAACATTAATATATGCTATAATGGGTTGTCAGGTTTCTAAAAAGGCAGGAGTTCTTAAATGACAGACCAAGAATTGCAGAATCTTGTTAGTAAAATCTCAGATGACTATTTCCAAAAGCCTTTCAGGCATAAAGCCTTCTTCAATTCCCGACTTCGAACCACCGGCGGCAGGTACATGCTGAATAGCCACAATATCGAAATTAACAAAAAGTATTTCGAACAGCTTGGAGAAGAGGAGCTTATCGGTATTATCAAGCATGAGCTTTGCCATTACCATCTTCACCTGGAAGGGAAAGGCTATAAGCATCGAGACAATGATTTTAGGAAATTGCTCAAACAAGTAGATGCACCCAGATTTTGTTCCACTCTGCCTGAGGAAAAGAAACGAAAATCAAAGAGCCAAAAGTTCCTGATTTATCAATGCAGCAAATGTAAGTTGGACTATCGCAGGAAAAGATCCATTAACACTTCAAAATATGTTTGCGGAAAATGCAGGGGAAAGCTGGTCAAGGTCAAAGAAATAGTTGTAGATTAAGGTTTCCAGGCATTCAAGCTCGGGTTCGAAAAATATTAAAAACATGGTTGACTTTTGCTGGGCTGCTCCCTATAATAGTAAGAGTCGATAAGACGTCATCATGAAATAACGCAAGAAGAAATGCTGCTATTCCGCAGTAGCTCAGTGGTAGAGCACTCGGCTGTTAACCGAGCGGTCGTAGGTTCGAATCCTACCTGCGGAGCCATTAATTTTTTCGAGGTATGGGGAAGTACTCAAGAGGCTGAAGAGGCGCCCCTGCTAAGGGTGTAGGTCGGGTAACCGGCGCGAGGGTTCAAATCCCTCCTTCTCCGCCAGAACATTTCATATATGGCCCCTTGGTCAAGCGGTTAAGACACCGCCCTTTCACGGCGGTAACACGGGTTCGAATCCCGTAGGGGTCACCATTTGCAAAAAAAACAAAAAATATCTTCAATGGTCCCGTGGTGTAGCGGTTAACATGCCTGCCTGTCACGCAGGAGATCGCCGGTTCGATCCCGGTCGGGACCGCCATTTTCATTGGGCTATAGCCAAGCGGTAAGGCAACGGACTTTGACTCCGTCATGCGTTGGTTCGAATCCAGCTAGCCCAGCCATTTTTTTGAGCCATTAGCTCAGTCGGCAGAGCAGATTGCTCGCTGCATTGAGTTTTCTTCCCTGGCAATCTGCGAGAAAGACCGAAGGTCTTTTGAGCATCAGATGCGATGAGGGAAAATAAATGGGTGGATACAATCTTTGTTCCACTTCAAAAATGAGCCATTAGCTCAGTCGGTAGAGCATCTGACTTTTAATCAGAGGGTCGAAGGTTCGAGTCCTTCATGGCTCACCAGTTTTTTTACAACAGTTGAAAAAACTTTCTCTGGATTCTGCTTAGGCGGGATGATATTAATACGCGGGTGTGGCGGAATTGGCAGACGCACCAGACTTAGGATCTGGCGCCGCAAGGCGTGGGGGTTCGACTCCCTTCACCCGCACCATTAATTACCTGTTGATTAATGCGTTTGAATCAGTTAAGATATAAACCTGTCATGTTATGCGGTCGTGGCGGAATGGCAGACGCGCTAGGTTGAGGGCCTAGTGGGGGCAACCCCGTGGAGGTTCAAGTCCTCTCGGCCGCACCAAAAAAGATATTGACACACTTAAACGATTGTGTTAATATATATAAGTTGCTATTAAAACATTATGCGCCCGTAGCTCAATTGGATAGAGCGTCTGACTACGGATCAGAAGGTTATGGGTTCGACTCCTTTCGGGCGCGCCATTATATTTTCTCTTTATCGGGGAGTAGCTCAGCTTGGTAGAGCACTTGGTTTGGGACCAAGGGGTCGCAGGTTCGAATCCTGTCTTCCCGACCATCAGCAACTAATATCATATGCGGGTGTAGTTTACTGGTAAAACCTCAGCCTTCCAAGCTGATGTAGTGGGTTCGATTCCCATCACCCGCTCCAGTTTAATTGTTCTTTGAAAACTAAACAAACAAGCGTCAACAAACAATAAATTATCATGCTTCTATTAATAGAAGACATGAGCCAACGTTTTAACTTATGAGCTAACTCATAACTCTTTCTTGGAGAGTTTGATCCTGGCTCAGGACGAACGCTGGCGGCGTGCCTAATACATGCAAGTCGAGCGGATCTTCATTAGCTTGCTTTTGAAGATCAGCGGCGGACGGGTGAGTAACACGTGGGCAACCTGCCTGTAAGACTGGGATAACTTCGGGAAACCGGAGCTAATACCGGATAATCCTTTCCCTCACATGAGGGAAAGCTGAAAGACGGTTTCGGCTGTCACTTACAGATGGGCCCGCGGCGCATTAGCTAGTTGGTGAGGTAACGGCTCACCAAGGCAACGATGCGTAGCCGACCTGAGAGGGTGATCGGCCACACTGGGACTGAGACACGGCCCAGACTCCTACGGGAGGCAGCAGTAGGGAATCTTCCGCAATGGACGAAAGTCTGACGGAGCAACGCCGCGTGAACGATGAAGGCTTTCGGGTCGTAAAGTTCTGTTGTCAGGGAAGAACAAGTACCGGAGTAACTGCCGGTACCTTGACGGTACCTGACCAGAAAGCCACGGCTAACTACGTGCCAGCAGCCGCGGTAATACGTAGGTGGCAAGCGTTGTCCGGAATTATTGGGCGTAAAGCGCGCGCAGGCGGTTCCTTAAGTCTGATGTGAAAGCCCCCGGCTCAACCGGGGAGGGTCATTGGAAACTGGGGAACTTGAGTGCAGAAGAGGAGAGCGGAATTCCACGTGTAGCGGTGAAATGCGTAGAGATGTGGAGGAACACCAGTGGCGAAGGCGGCTCTCTGGTCTGTAACTGACGCTGAGGCGCGAAAGCGTGGGGAGCGAACAGGATTAGATACCCTGGTAGTCCACGCCGTAAACGATGAGTGCTAAGTGTTAGAGGGTTTCCGCCCTTTAGTGCTGCAGCAAACGCATTAAGCACTCCGCCTGGGGAGTACGGCCGCAAGGCTGAAACTCAAAGGAATTGACGGGGGCCCGCACAAGCGGTGGAGCATGTGGTTTAATTCGAAGCAACGCGAAGAACCTTACCAGGTCTTGACATCCTCTGACAACCCTAGAGATAGGGCGTTCCCCTTCGGGGGACAGAGTGACAGGTGGTGCATGGTTGTCGTCAGCTCGTGTCGTGAGATGTTGGGTTAAGTCCCGCAACGAGCGCAACCCTTGATCTTAGTTGCCAGCATTCAGTTGGGCACTCTAAGGTGACTGCCGGTGACAAACCGGAGGAAGGTGGGGATGACGTCAAATCATCATGCCCCTTATGACCTGGGCTACACACGTGCTACAATGGATGGAACAAAGGGTCGCGAAGCCGCGAGGTGAAGCCAATCCCATAAATCCATTCTCAGTTCGGATTGCAGGCTGCAACTCGCCTGCATGAAGCCGGAATCGCTAGTAATCGCGGATCAGCATGCCGCGGTGAATACGTTCCCGGGCCTTGTACACACCGCCCGTCACACCACGAGAGTTTGTAACACCCGAAGTCGGTGGGGTAACCTTTTGGAGCCAGCCGCCTAAGGTGGGACAGATGATTGGGGTGAAGTCGTAACAAGGTAGCCGTATCGGAAGGTGCGGCTGGATCACCTCCTTTCTAAGGATATTGCCTAAGGGCAATCGGAATGCGAATCTTTCGATTCGTACTGTGGATGTAATCCACATAGTTGTACGCTTGTTTGTTTAGTTTTGAGGGAGCAATTCTCTCAAGACTTTTTTGTTCCTTGAAAACTAGATAATCGTAAGTAAGAAGAACCAAGAAGAAAACCGAGTGATCGCCATTTTAGTTTTCTCTCTATTCAATTAGAGAAATGACCTTTTAGGTTAAGTTAGAAAGGGCGCACGGTGGATGCCTTGGCACTAGGAGCCGATGAAGGACGGGACTAACACCGATATGCTTCGGGGAGCTGTAAGTAAGCTTTGATCCGGAGATTTCCGAATGGGGAAACCCACTGTTCGTAATGGAACAGTATCTTTACCTGAATACATAGGGTATTGAAGGCAGACCCGGGGAACTGAAACATCTAAGTACCCGGAGGAAGAGAAAGCAAACGCGATTCCCTGAGTAGCGGCGAGCGAAACGGGACATAGCCCAAACCAAGAGGCTTGCCTCTTGGGGTTGTAGGACACTCTACATGGAGTTACAAAGGAACGGGGTAGATGAAGTGGTCTGGAAAGGCCCGTCAGAGAAGGTAAAAACCCTGTAGTTGAAACTTCGTTCCCTCCTGAGTGGATCCTGAGTACGGCGGGACACGAGAAATCCCGTCGGAAGCTGGGAGGACCATCTCCCAAGGCTAAATACTCCCTAGTGACCGATAGTGAACCAGTACCGTGAGGGAAAGGTGAAAAGCACCCCGGAAGGGGAGTGAAAGAGATCCTGAAACCGTGTGCCTACAAGTAGTCAGAGCCCGTTCATGGGTGATGGCGTGCCTTTTGTAGAATGAACCGGCGAGTTACGATTACATGCAAGGTTAAGTTGAGAAGACGGAGCCGCAGCGAAAGCGAGTCTGAATAGGGCGAATGAGTATGTGGTCGTAGACCCGAAACCAGGTGATCTACCCATGTCCAGGGTGAAGGTTGGGTAACACCAACTGGAGGCCCGAACCCACGCACGTTGAAAAGTGCGGGGATGAGGTGTGGGTAGCGGAGAAATTCCAATCGAACTTGGAGATAGCTGGTTCTCTCCGAAATAGCTTTAGGGCTAGCCTCACGTTGTAAGAGTCTTGGAGGTAGAGCACTGTTTGGACTAGGGGCCCTCATCGGGTTACCGAATTCAGACAAACTCCGAATGCCAAAGAC
>NZ_CP126080.1:252500-305000 GCF_030122805.1 Mesobacillus sp. AQ2
TAGAATCGCACAGCGAAACAGGGTTTCGTTTTTTTTTTTTGGCTTTTTATTACCGGTCTGCCTTATTCAAAAGGGGAAATGGCCGGTTTTTTTGCCCGGACTGGATAAATCGTGTAAACTACATATAGAATCGTCATCCTTAGGAGGCATCCTAAGGTTTTTTTGTATTATAAAATTGATTGTTAGTTGGTGATAGATATATGGCGACTTATCAATTCATTTCCACGCAGCCCGAAGAGACAAAGGATTTTGCGAAGAGGCTGGCTGCTCTTTTGAAAGAGGGTGACGTGATTGCCCTTGAAGGTGATTTAGGTGCGGGAAAGACGACTTTTACCAAAGGGCTTGCTGAAGGGCTTGGTATTACCAGGAATGTGAATAGCCCTACTTTTACGATCATTAAGGAATATCAGGGACGGCTTCCTTTATATCATATGGATGTGTATCGCGTGGAAGATGCGTTTGAAGATCTTGGTTTTGAAGAATACTTTGAAGGTAATGGTGTAACAGTTGTGGAATGGGCACATTTAATTGAAGCACAGCTGCCGCAGGAACTATTGCTGCTTCAGTTGTACCTTGATGATAATGGTGCAAGAAGAATTGTCGCCGAGCCAAAGGGCGAGCGGTATCAAGAATTGTGTAAGGAGATTTTTTAAATGAAGGTATTATCGATAGATACGTCCAATTATGTTTTGGGTATTGGTCTGCTGGATGGCGAAACGGTTTTGGGCGAGTATATCTCCAACATTAAAAAAAATCACTCCGTTCGGGTGATGCCGGCGATCCAGACACTGATGGAGGAGTGCAATGTCAAACCGGGTGATTTATCGAAGATTGTTGTGGCTGAAGGACCTGGATCGTACACGGGTGTCCGAATCGGTGTGACGATTGCCAAGACGATGGCCTGGACACTGAAGATTCCATTATCAGGTGTCTCAAGCCTTCAGGTGGCTGCAGCATCAGCAGGACGTTATTTTGACGGCTATGTGTCTCCTTTTTTTGATGCGAGGAGAGGCCAGATTTATACCGGTTTATATAAATTCGAAAATCAAAGGTTGGAAATTGTGAAAGAAGACCAGCTTGAGATGTCAGCTGAATGGGTAAAGGCTTTGAATGATATGGATAGCAGGGTTTTGTTTACGAGCAATGATTTTGGTCTGCATGAGGAGCTCATTAAGCAGGAGCTTGGGGATAAGGCTGTTTTTGCAGAGATCACCGAGTTGAACCCAAGGCCTGCAGAACTTGCTTTGTTAGGAAGGGATAAAGAGGCTGTTGACCTTCATACCTTCGTCCCTAACTATATCCGCCTGGCTGAAGCAGAGGCAAATTGGCTGAAAGCGCAAGAGACTAAAAAATAAGTGGGAAGCGAATATGAATAAAACGATAACGTTCCGGAATATGACGGTTGATGATCTAGATGATGTGATGGAGGTTGAGGTCAATTCGTTTACTGTTCCATGGAGCAGGGAAGCTTTTTTCAATGAGTTGACGAAGAATCAGTTTGCTCAGTATCTAGTGGTGGAAGTGGATCAGAAGGTTGTGGGGTACTGTGGTGTGTGGATCATTGTGGATGAGGCACATATCACGAACATCGCTTTGCTGCCGGAATACAGGGGAATGAAGCTGGGCGAGGCACTGATGGCAAAGGTAATGGAGCTTGCACGCGAAATGGGAGCATTGAGGATGACGCTCGAAGTGAGGGTAAGCAATAATAGGGCCCAAAATCTCTATCGAAAGTTTGGATTCGAAGAAGGAGCCATCAGGAAGCAATATTATACAGACAATATGGAAGATGCTTTAGTAATGTGGGTGAATTTATAATGAAAAAAGACCAATTAATCATGGGAATAGAGACGAGCTGTGATGAGACTGCAGTCGCAATCGTTAAAAATGGACAGGAAATCCTCGCGAATGTCGTGGCCTCTCAGATCGAGAGCCATAAGCGGTTCGGCGGAGTGGTACCTGAGATCGCATCTAGGCACCATGTGGAACAGATTACGCTTGTGTTGGAGGAAGCGCTAGCTCAGGCTAATGTGGATGTTAAGGATTTGGATGCGATAGCCGTGACTGAAGGTCCTGGCCTCGTTGGTGCTTTATTGATTGGTGTCAACGCTGCGAAAGCCTTAGCGTTTGCAAATGGAATCCCTCTTGTTGGAGTCCATCATATCGCAGGTCATATATATGCTAACAGACTTGTTGCCGAGATGAAGTTTCCGCTGCTTTCGCTCGTTGTGTCTGGAGGACATACGGAACTTATTTATATGAAGGAGCATGGCCATTTCGAAGTGATTGGCGAGACAAGGGATGACGCCGCAGGCGAGGCTTATGATAAGGTAGCGCGTACTCTCAATCTTCCGTATCCTGGTGGTCCGCATATCGACAGGCTGGCTCATGAAGGACAAGCAACCATTGACCTGCCGAGGGCATGGCTGGAGGAAGGGTCTTATGATTTTAGCTTTAGCGGGCTGAAGTCGGCTGTGATCAATGTTGTGCATAACGCACAGCAGCGGGGAGAAGAAATTGCTCCTGAAGAGCTTGCGGCAAGCTTCCAGGAGAGTGTCATTGATGTACTCGTCACGAAGACCCAAAAGGCTGTAAAGGAATATGGTGTGAAACAAGTTTTGCTTGCCGGAGGAGTTGCAGCCAATAAAGGCCTGAGAGAAAAATTATCCACAGAATTTGCAGGTTCAGATGTGGAAATTGTCATTCCTCCGCTGTCTTTATGCACTGACAACGCAGCGATGATTGCCGCTGCAGGTAGTGTCATGTATGATAAAGGGCAAAGAGCAGCACTGACATTGAACGGAAACCCTGGTCTGGAGATAACTATCCACAACTAAAGTCGCAGTTAAAAAGTATTTTTGTCAGACTCTTCTGTGGATATGTAAACGAAAACAGTGTTAGATTGTGTATAATGTGGATAAGAAATGCTTGTTTTGTGGATAATGTGGAAAAGTCTCTGGATAACCTATAAATCAATCTTCATTATGTGAATAACTATGTGAACAAAAAGTCCCGGTTGCCAATCGGGACTTTTTTGTTGGATAAAAAGTAGAATTCTGGGTTTTTAAAATGGAAATAATATTTGTTTTTTTCCAGTTTGCGAATAAAAAGGCTGGTTTTGCGAATAAAAACAGCATTTTTGCGATTAAATACACCGTTTTTGCGCACAAACCAAATCATTAGTAAACAATCCACAACTTTCTGTGGATAACCATCATCAATAAGTTTTCACATACAAAAAAACCGGACACATTCATGCCCGGTTTTTCCAAACTTACGCCAATTCTGTCCACTCTTCCATCAGTTCGTCGAGTTTTTCCTTGGCGGTTTCAATTTTGGAATTGATTTCTCCTGCTTTTTCATGATCCTGGAATACTTCGGGGTCACAAAGCAATTCTTCATATTCTGCAACTTCTGTCTCGAGCTTATCGATCAACGCTTCGACCTCTTCCATACGCCGTTTGCGCTGGCGCTCGAGCTTCTTTGCCTCTTTATCCTGCTGATAGGAGGTCTTGTCCTGTTTGACTGATTCGGTGACTATGCCAGCTGCTATGGCCGCCTGTCTGGCCAGTTCCTCAAGTTCTTCCTGCTCTAACTTCTTCTCGACATAATAATCATAATCACCTAGATATTCTGTTGCCCCACTACGATCGAGCTCAAGGACCTTGGTAGCGATCCTGTTGATAAAGTAACGGTCGTGGGAGACGAACAGGATGGTGCCTGGATAATCGATCAAGGCGTTCTCAAGCACTTCCTTGCTGTCCAGGTCCAGATGGTTTGTCGGTTCATCCAAAATTAGGAAATTGGACTTTTGCAGCATCAGCTTGGCTAGTGCCAACCGTGCTTTTTCACCGCCGCTCAGGGTGTAGACGATTTTTAACACATCATCGCCTGAAAAAAGGAAATTGCCCAATACGGTGCGGATTTCCTTTTCCGATTTCAGTGGATACTCGTCCCACAGTTCATTTAAAACTTTTTTATTCGAGCTCAGCTCTGCCTGTTCCTGATCGTAATAGCCGATTGAGACATTTGAGCCGTACTGAATATTGCCGGTAATCGAAGGCAGTTTTTCGACGATTGTTTTTAGTAAGGTCGATTTTCCGACGCCGTTTGGCCCAACAAGTGCAGTACTGTCGCCACGCGAAAGGTTAAAAGAGATATTTTCGGATACGGCTTCATTCTGATAGCCGACAGCAAGTGTATTTACCTTCAGGACGTCATTCCCGCTCTGGCGTTCGATCTGGAAGCTGAAGGAAGCTGACTTTTCATCTCCCATCGGCCTGTCCATCCGATCGATTTTCTCGAGTTGTTTCCGGCGGCTCTGGGCCCGTTTCGTTGTCGAGGCCCTGGCAAGGTTCCGCTGGATAAAATCCTGCAGCTTGGAGATTTCATCCTGCTGCTTTTCATATAACTTCAGGTCGCGCTCGTAATTTGCTGCTTTTTGTTCTAAATATAAGCTGTAATTGCCCGGGAACTTCGTCAGCTGGTGACGGGAGATTTCGTATACTTGGTTCACAACCTTATCAAGGAAATAACGGTCGTGTGAAACAATCAGAATCGCACCATCATAGCCCTGTAGATACTGCTCTAGCCAGGAAAGTGTGTCAATGTCCAGATGGTTGGTTGGTTCGTCAAGAATCAAAATATCTGGACGTGTCAATAACAGCTTGGCGAGCGCAAGCCTTGTTTTCTGTCCTCCGCTTAAAGTGGAGATTTTTGTGGAATAATCAAAAGACTGGAAGTTCAGGCCGTGCAGGACCGAGCGGATGTCAGCTTCATACTGATAGCCGCCTTTTTCTTTGAACTGGACCTGCAAAACGTCATAATCCTTCAATACTCTTTCATACTCGGACTCGTTCGACAGGATGCTTGGATCAGACATTTTTTCCTCAAGCCGGCGCAGGTCTTTTTCCATGCTGTGCAGATGATCAAAAACGGCCAGCATTTCATCCCAAATACTTTTCTCGGATTCCAGCCCGGTATTCTGGGCAAGATAGCCGATTGATGTTCCTTTCGGGCGGATGATCTCGCCGCCGTCATGGGATTCATAGCCGGCAATGATTTTCAGGAGGGTTGATTTCCCAGCCCCGTTCCGGCCGACAAGAGCAACACGATCATTGGTCTGTATTTCAAACTTGATATTCGATAAAATAAGATCAGCCGCAAAATATTTTGATAGCTGATTGACTTGTAATAGAATCATTATTTTTCACCTCTAATGCCTTAGGGATAGTGTAACCCAATCCTATGGGCTCGGCAATATGTGCGGCCTGCTACAGGCGGTAAGGCAGAAAAATTTCATCTTCTATATGTGAAGATAGAAACAAAGTTCACACACAAGTTTGTGAAAATAGTGTATTATTTGGTTGAAAGGAGCTTGAAGATGGCAGAATTTACGCATTTTAATGAAGAGGGAAGAGCGAAGATGGTCGATGTCAGTGAAAAACCTGAGACGGTCCGTACGGCAGTCGCCCATTCAAGCATTACCGTTAATGAAGATATATATGTAAGGATTACTGAAAATAAGATGAAAAAAGGTGATGTCCTGGCAGTCGCGCAGGTTGCTGGCATCATGGCAGCCAAGAAGACGTCCGAAATCATTCCGATGTGCCATCCGATTCCATTAACAGGAATTGACCTTTCGTTTGAATGGGAGCAAAATGGAAATGATTATATTTTAAATATCGCTGCAGCAGTTAAAACAAAAGGGAATACAGGGGTAGAAATGGAAGCGTTAACAGCAGCATCTGCATGCGCGCTGACTGTTTATGATATGTGCAAGGCCGTTGACAAAGGCATGGTGATCGGCAAAACCTATCTTGTGGAGAAAACTGGCGGGAAAAACGGCGATTTTAAGAGAGATGAGAAGTTAAAATAGAATACGAACAGGTGGAGGATGGAGAATGACGAATGATGCTATGAAGATTCCGCAGGCAACTGCAAAACGCTTGCCGCTGTATTACCGATTTTTATTGAACTTGCATTCTTCAGGCAAGCAGAGGGTATCGTCCGCGGAACTGAGTGAAGCGGTAAAAGTGGATTCGGCTACGATCAGAAGGGACTTTTCCTATTTCGGGGCTTTGGGTAAAAAGGGTTACGGCTACAATGTGAATTACCTGCTGACTTTTTTCCGAAAGACGCTCGACCAGGATGAACTCACGAAGGTTGCGCTGATCGGTGTTGGTAATTTAGGAACGGCGTTTTTGAATTATAATTTTTCCAAAAACAATAATACAAAAATTCA
Source organism: Mesobacillus sp. AQ2 (assembly GCF_030122805.1). Classification (NCBI taxonomy): domain Bacteria; kingdom Bacillati; phylum Bacillota; class Bacilli; order Caryophanales; family Bacillaceae; genus Mesobacillus; species Mesobacillus sp. AQ2. The sequence goes on from NZ_CP126080.1 coordinate 258,745, forward strand.
AATTGCCTTCGATGTCGACCTGGATAAGGTTGGGACGCAGATTGGCGATGTGCCTGTCTATCACATGGATGACCTCGATAAAGTTGTTGTCGAGGAAGGCATCCAGGTGGCGATCCTGACCGTGCCGTCAGCGGTAGCACAGCCGATTACGGACAGACTGGTACAGGCGAATGTGAAGGGGATCCTGAATTTTACGCCCGCGAGGCTGAATGTACCGTCTTCAATCAGGATCCATCATATTGATCTGGCAGTAGAATTGCAATCATTGATTTATTTCTTGAAGCATTATCCGACAGACAGTGATTCTGAAGAATAAAAAATGGCTCCTTCGATGAAGGAGCTATTTTTTATCCATTTGTTTCAGTTTGAAATGGAACAGGATCATTCTGATGCCGGAACCGAAATCGAACGTTGCGAGCAGGACGAGCAAATAACTGAAAAATCCCCAGCCAGTATCGTTGACATTTTGGATGGCGAAATAGGTGAATAAGCTGCCTAACAAGATGTAGACAATGCCTGAAAACATAGGCGATTGCTTCATGACTTAAAATCCCCCAATAAAGCTTTGTATTTTCTCTGCTTCTTTTATCATTCTCTCAATGTCTTCCCTGAATACGGATTGAAGCAGTACAACCATTGTATTCATTGTAACATGGGCGATGATCGGCACGATGATCCGCTTTGTTTTTACATAAAGGAAGGCAAACGTAAAGCCCATCGCAGAGTATAGGATCACATGCTCCGGCTCCATATGGGCCAGTGCGAATATGACGGAACTGATCAAGGCTGCTAAGAAAAAGTTCATTTTCCTGTGCAGACTGCCAAAAATAATCTTCCTGAAGACGATTTCCTCCAAAATCGGACCGATGATCGAGCTGACGAGAATCACAACCGGAAACCTTTCAATCAGTTTGATGATTTCCTGAGTATTCTCCGAGCCCATCTCAATTCCAAGCATGCTTTCGATGCTGCCTGCAATCGACTGCGCGAACAAGGCCAGGAATACCCCGGCGAAAGCCCAGGCAGCCGAACTTGCCGGCGAAGAAACTTCACGCAAATCAGCATTTATGGTTCTTTCCTTCCTTAAAATCAGCAGGATGATCAGGAGAGTCAGTGAAAAGCTGATCACAAGCCAGTATGGAATCGCAAGGGTTTGCATTTCATCAAGGCTTTTTCCCATCGCAGCACCGATGAAAGCAATGATTGGGACCCCGACCAGGCTTGAAAGCTGCATAACAATATAGGCAATAATGACGTACCAGTATTCTTTTTTCAATCGAAAAAACTCCTTAATAATGCAGAAATGTATGTTCTGAAATTTTACGTAATAATATGCTGGCCTGTAAAATAAAATACGGGGATAGCTTTGCTTATCTATACACTCTCTATATTCTACTAGTAAATGATTTGAAAGTTCAAATTGTAGGGCCAGGATGAAAAAGTTGGTTGTTCGAACTTAGTATTCCCTGACTACCAGATACTTGTTAAGGTGAATTAAAAATGATTGGAGGTCCAAATGGTTTATTTGGAAACATCCCGACTGATTTTGCGCGACTGGTTAAGCGCAGATTTAGAGCACTTTTGCAAAATGAATGCAGACCCGGATGTGATGAATTATTTTCCTCGTGTTTTATCCTCGGCAGAAACTGAGAGATTTTATCAGGTGATTCTTGCCGAGTTCAAAGAATACGGCTTTGGGTTATATGCGGTTGAAGAGAAGAGAACAAAAGAGTTCATTGGATTCATAGGGTTTCACAGGGCAACATTCGAATCAGATTTTACCCCGTGCATCGAAATTGGCTGGAGGCTGAAGAAAAATGCCTGGGGCCAAGGTTATGCAACAGAAGGTGCCAGGGCCTGTTTGGAATATGGATTCAAGAACCTGGGCTTTAGCGAGGTCGTCAGTTTTACAGCAGAAATCAATAAACCCTCTGTCAATGTCATGAAAAAAATCGGCATGAAACCTGTTAAAACATTTCTTCACCCAAGAGTGGATCAGGATAGTCCGCTGAAGAAGCACGTCCTCTACCAAACCAGGAAATGACGCGGTCAGCAGAGATTTCACCAGCATTCGACACCATCAGGACCCTCGTAAATTTTCATGAAAAATTTTAGCTTCACGCTTGCAAAAAAAATAGAGATTCATTATTATATAAATTGTGTTAGCACTCTATTGAGGCGAGTGCTAATAAAAAAATCTACATATAATTTGAGGAGGTTGTTTCACTTGATCAAGCCACTAGGAGATCGCATTATTATCGAGCTTGTTGAGTCTGAAGAAAAAACTGCAAGCGGTATCGTTTTACCCGACACAGCGAAAGAAAAACCTCAAGAAGGTAAAGTCGTAGCTGTTGGAACTGGCCGTGTACTTGAAAACGGTGAGCGCGTTGCTCTTGAAGTTGAAGTCGGAAACCGCATTATCTTCTCAAAATACGCAGGCACAGAAGTGAAGTACCAGGGGACTGAGTACCTGATCCTACGTGAAAACGACATTCTTGCTGTAGTTGAATAATCACTGCGATTATAGACAGAACGCTATAAATTAAAATTCTGAGGAGGTTTTTCTACAATGGCAAAAGAAATTAAGTTCAGTGAAGAAGCACGCCGCGCGATGCTTCGCGGAGTAGATTCTCTTGCAAATGCAGTAAAAGTAACTCTTGGACCAAAAGGACGCAACGTGGTTCTTGAGAAGAAATTCGGTTCACCTCTTATCACAAACGATGGTGTAACAATCGCAAAAGAAATCGAACTTGAAGATGCATTCGAAAACATGGGTGCTAAGCTTGTTGCTGAAGTAGCAAGTAAGACAAATGACGTTGCTGGTGACGGTACGACTACTGCAACAGTTCTTGCTCAAGCGATGATCCGTGAGGGTCTTAAGAACGTAACTGCCGGCGCTAACCCAATGGGCATCCGCAAAGGTATGGAAAAGGCTGTTATTACAGCTGTTGAAGAGCTTAAGGCTATCTCTAAGCCAATCGAAGGCAAAGCTTCTATCGCACAAGTTGCGGCAATCTCTTCTGCTGACGAAGAAGTTGGTCAATTGATCGCTGAAGCAATGGAGCGCGTTGGCAACGACGGTGTTATCACGATCGAAGAATCAAAAGGCTTCACTACAGAATTGGATGTTGTTGAAGGTATGCAGTTCGACCGCGGATATGCATCTCCTTACATGGTAACTGATTCTGACAAGATGGAAGCAGTTCTTGAAAATCCATATATCCTGATCACTGACAAGAAAATCGGCAGCATCCAGGAAATCCTTCCTGTCCTTGAGCAGGTTGTACAGCAAGGCAAGCCATTATTGCTTGTTGCTGAAGATGTTGAAGGTGAAGCACTTGCTACATTGGTAGTCAACAAGCTTCGCGGAACATTCAACGCAGTGGCTGTTAAAGCACCTGGTTTCGGTGACCGCCGTAAGGCTATGCTTGAAGACATCGCTGCATTGACTGGCGGTGAAGTAATCACTGAAGAGCTTGGACGCGACCTTAAGTCTGCTACAATCACATCTCTTGGACGCGCTTCTAAAGTTGTGGTTACAAAAGAAAACACAACAATCGTTGAAGGTGCTGGAGACAGCGCTCAAATCGAAAGCCGCGTAAACCAGATCCGTGTTCAAATGGAAGAAACAACTTCTGAATTTGACCGTGAAAAGCTGCAAGAGCGCCTTGCTAAGCTAGCTGGCGGTGTTGCAGTCATCAAGGTTGGTGCTGCTACTGAAACTGAATTGAAAGAACGCAAGCTTCGCATTGAAGATGCTCTTAACTCAACTCGCGCTGCAGTTGAAGAAGGTATCGTATCAGGCGGTGGCGTAGCGCTTCTGAACGTATACAACAAAGTTGCTGGAATCCAGGCTGAAGGCGACGAAGCTACTGGCGTGAACATCGTCCTTCGTGCTATGGAAGAACCAGTTCGCCAAATCGCTCACAACGCTGGCCTTGAAGGCTCAGTCATCGTTGAGCGCCTGAAGCGCGAAGAAGTCGGCACAGGCTTCAACGCAGCAACTGGCGAGTGGGTAAACATGATCGAAGCTGGTATCGTTGACCCAACTAAGGTTACACGTTCTGCACTTCAAAACGCTGCATCAGTATCTGCAATGTTCCTGACTACTGAAGCAGTAGTTGCTGACATCCCAGAACCAGCTGGTGCTGGAATGCCTGACATGAGCGGCATGGGCGGAATGGGCGGCATGATGTAATCTGCCCTCGAACCCCTATATATGGGCTTTGAAGTGGTTTGATAACAAAATGCTAACATCCTATAAGAGGCTTCTCATTAGTTCATTGAACTTTTGGGAAGCTTCTTTTTTTCTTGTTGAAATTGAATTATTTGAAAAAGAATATGGATTCCCCCACAATAAAAAGAAAACAACTCTTAATGATCCTATCTCGACGGAAAAGACTAATTGTCTAATTAAGCAAGATCCATCAAAAACGAAAGGAGCTTTGCTATGAAGGAAAAAAACCGGCAAATTGTATTAGCTAACAGACCTAAAGGCATGCCCGATGAGGAGACTTTTCATTTTATAGAACAGGACACGAAAGAGCTTGAGGAAGGGGAAGTTTTACTTCGTACGCTTTATGTGTCTGTTGATCCATATATGAGAGGAAGAATGCAAGATGCAGAATCGTATATTGAACCTTTTCAGCTTGGTAAAGTGATCGAAGGCGGTTCAATTGGAGAAGTGATAGAATCCAAGTCTGAAAACTTTCAACAGGGTGATATCGCAATTGGGATGTTTGGCTGGCAAACGCATTATGTTGCAAAAGAGAAGGAAATCAGAAAAATCGATCCGTCGTTAGCACCGATTACGACGCATTTAGGGATATTGGGAATGACGGGGCTAACCGCTTATTTTGGATTATTGGATATTGGGAAGCCCAAAGAAGGAGAAACGGTTGTTGTCTCTGGAGCAGCAGGAGCAGTCGGCTCTGTTGTAGGACAAATTGCCAAAATAAAAGGCGCCAGAGTAGTTGGAATCGCGGGGGCGGAGGACAAGATTTCATTCTTGAAGGATCAACTGCAATTTGATGAAGCGGTTAATTATAAAACAGCTGCGGATTTGAAGGAAGCAATCGGCCAGGCATGTCCCGATGGAGTTGATGTTTATTTTGATAATGTTGGCGGAGAGGTATCGGATGCAGTTCTGACGAAACTGAACCGATATGCACGCATACCTGTTTGCGGAGCGATTTCTTCTTATAACCTGGAAAGTGTGGATTTAGGGCCTCGTGTGCAAACCACGCTTATTAAGAAAAGCGCGCTCATGCAAGGTTTTACGGTAGGTAATTTTTCAAATAGGTTCCATGAGGGTGCAACTCAGCTTGGGAAATGGCTGCAGGAAGGCAAGCTCAAATATCAAGAAACGATTGATGAAGGGTTTGAAAATATTCCGAATGCATTCCTTGATCTCTTTAAAGGTAATAATACCGGAAAGCTGCTTGTAAAAGTGGCAGACCGTCAACATGAAAAATAACCGCATCAGGCAGGATTTTTTCATTATTGTTCGTTAGACAATAAGTTATCAATACGCAGACACTTGTTCAGTTCACAACAATAAAAAATAGATTTAAAATAAACCTGTTATAAGGCCATTCTTAGTTCATTAAACTGATGGGTGGCCTTTTTTCCATGTAAGCAATCATAAAACATTTTCAATTTAAGCCTTTCATCTATCAGAATCGTTCGTATTGAACCTGTGTTTTATGTGTAAGCAGCTCGTACTCTTATATAACAAATTAAAATTCATAATAAGATGCATCCATTTTCATATCACGATTTAAATTCTATGTGGAGGAAATAGCGGGAAGTTGGAAGGCACCTGCAAAGATTATGCTTCTGCATATAATTTGAAGTCCACAAACTGCACCCGGCCGATTATTATTAAACACACCATATGCTGCAACTGAAATCGTGTCACAGTTCAAATCAGGGAGAGTGGTTGGTGGAGTTGCCGAACAACCAATAACATGGTCTACACATACTTTACCTGAACAACTTATACGTCCAAGTCCGGAATTATCTAAGGCTGGCTGACAAGCAGGGTCATTTCCTGTTGTTTCTAATCCTCCGCAATCACCTATTACTGATACGCTTCCAATGAACGGGATGCATCCTGTAACCCTTACTTGATATAATGGTACTGTTACAGGACCACAGTCAGTATCAACAGTCTTGTCGCATTCCTCTATATAGGTTCTTAATTGATTCGTATTATAAATTAACCTTATATCGTCAACCACGCCCATAAACCCTTCAGGAATTTCTGCCTCACAGCAAAAACTGACGTTTCGATTAACTGGTCCACACTGAGGGTCACCAGATTGATCAGGAGTAACTGGATTAAAATCCAAACTCTCAGCAGCATCCTGTTTAGGCAGTGGTGGGAGCTGGTTTTTAACCTCACCCTTCTCGTTAATAAATTCTTTTGGCATTTTATTAACACCCCTTATGTTTATTCTTTAATATGGATATGCATATAACACCTTACTTGAGTGGACGAATGTAGTAGTTAGCAAAGGTATTTCCTTAAAAGCACAGCTTAAGAATTTTCATAATAGTAGTATAATAATATCGAGGTGATAAAAGCATGAAGGATATAACCTTAAGCTCATTGCTGGATGTCATCGGGGAGTTATTTTCTGATGAAATCTCGATTGCGGTTTCGAATACGAATGAATATATTTATTATCGTCCAAGCAAGAGGGTGGATTTGAAGATTGCTGCTGGCGATCCTGTGAAGGAAGGGACGATTGCCTATAAGGCGCTGAAGTCGAAGCAGAAGGTTTCTGAGTTTATTAACCGGGATGTTTTTGGCATTCCTTATCATGGCATGGCGGTTCCGTTTTTACATAATGGCGAGCTTGAGGGCTGTGTGACGGCGATTTATCCGGCGCTGACCGATGGGAAGTCAGTTGTCACCCTGAAAACCCAGGATGGCTGGATCCCGGTTCCTTTTTCGAAAGTGATCCATATTGAGGCAAAAGATAAGAAGACCCATGTCTATACTGATGAAATATCGGGAACACATAAATACTCCCTGCAGGAGTTTGAATATTTGCTTCCGAAGGATTCCTTTATCCGATGCCATCGTTCATTCATTGTGAATGTGAACCATATCAAGACGATTTATCCCGATACTCATTCCACTTTTCTGTTGTCGATGGATAATGGTGAGCATGTGCCGGTCAGCCAATCCTACTCCAGTTATTTTAGAAAACTGCTGGGATTCTGAGTTTTTCTGCTTTGGTACCTAAATTTGCTGTTTTGTCGGAATCTTTTGTCTAGTGTTCTAAAAACCATTTCTTGATAGTGCTAATGGGTAAAATGGTTATAACTATTCATTAAGCGAGGGATCGAGATATGGAACAGCAATTAGACCGAATTAGAGATCAGCGTCTGAAGGACAAAGTTGTGACTCCTGAACAGGCAGCTTCCTTCATTGAAAATGGAATGACTTTAGGCTTAAGTGGATTCACGCGTGCGGGTGATGTGAAAGCGGTACCATTTGCCCTGGTTAATAGGGTGAATGAAGATGAAAATTTTAAGGTTAATGTATATACCGGAGCTTCACTGGGCTCAGATGTAGATAAGCTGTTCGCTGAGGCAGGCATCCTCGGCAAAAGATTGCCATTCCAGGCAGATCCGACAATGCGCCGCGGCATCAATCAGGGAGACTTTCTATTTGTGGACCAGCATTTATCGCATACAGCCGAGCTGATTCGCGCGGATGTCATGGAAGTAGACGTCGCAATTTTGGAAGCGGTTGCAATCAGTGAAGACGGCATGGTCATTCCGACGACTTCAATAGGGAATTCCATGGCATTCGCCCAGAATGCGAAGTCGATTATCATTGAGATCAATACGGCCCAGTCAACAGAACTCGAGGGACTGCACGATTTATACGAACCAGGAAAACAGGGTGAAAGGCAGCCTATCCCGCTTACTAAACCAGACGATCGGATTGGAACCATCGGGATCCCGGTCGATGTAGACAAGATTAAAGGGATTGTGTTCACGAATCAGCTGGACTCACCTTCAACGATTGTTCCTCCGGATGAAGAAACGGTCGTGATGGCGCAGCATTTAATCGAATTACTTCGAAATGAAGTTCAGAGCGGCCGGCTTACGGAAAACCTGGCCCCATTACAATCAGGGATTGGTTCTGTTGCCAATGCTGTTCTGCATGGAATGCTGGATTCAGAGTTTGAGAACTTGGAGGTCTATTCAGAGGTGCTTCAGGATGCGGTGTTTGACCTGATCGATGCGGGGAAGGTCAAATTTGCTTCCTGCTGTTCAATCACGCTTTCCGAGGGAAAAATGCAGCAGGTGTTCTCGAATTTTGAAAAATATCGCGAGAAGTTGATGATGCGGCCTCAGGAGATTTCCAACCACCCTGAAATCATCCGCCGTCTCGGGTTGATTTCCATCAATACAGCTTTGGAATTAGACATCTACGGAAATGTGAATTCGACTCATGTCCTCGGCACGAAAATGATGAATGGAATCGGCGGTTCCGGCGATTTTGCCAGAAACGCGCGCCTGGCCATCTTTGTCACTAAATCGATTGCCAAAGGAGGGAATATCTCAAGCATCGTGCCTTTCGTCTCACATGTGGACCATACAGAGCATGATGTCGACGTGATTGTCACCGAACAAGGGTATGCAGACTTGAGAGGCCTCGCACCAAGGGAAAGAGTACAACTGATTATTGAAAACTGTGCGCACCCAATGTACCGCGAGCAGCTGCGCGCCTATTACCAGGAAGCACTGCAAAGAGGCGGGCAGACACCGCATGTTTTGGAAAAAGCTCTATCATGGCATACCAGTTTTGCCAGCAAGGGTACAATGTTAGAAAAGTCGGCGGAAACGGTTCAAGTTTAATTTTTAACAATAGATGTGAACTCCCCAGCCATCTTGAGGTTGGGGAGTTTTTTATGTTCCAGCTCCTATCGGAGGCTCACAGGTCTTTTCCAAAAAGACAGGCATAAAAATAAGATGAGGGATATCTTGGGTGGTGTTAGGATGCATGAAATGTCACTTATGTCAGAAATCATTGAAATCGTTTCAGAGGACGCTGCTGCAAGAGGTTTTAAAAAGCTGGATCAGATTGATGTCATAGTGGGGGATTTATCCAATGTCCTGCCCGATGCCCTTGAGCTGGCGTTTCTCTTTTTTCAGAGACAGGAAGGCAGTTTGATTGACGAAGATAGCAGGCTGCATATTATTCGGGAAGAAGCAAAAGCCTGGTGCCCGGAATGCCGGTGTAATTTTCAGCCTGATTACAGGATTGCGCTTTGTCCGGAGTGTGGCATTCCCGGCAGCCTGCTGGTGAGCGGTGAAACGTTCAGGGTTGAATCTTATGAAGGAAGGGATGAAGGCGATGAAAATTGAGCTTGGCGCAGATGTGTTAAAGGATAACAATCTAGCTGCCGTTTATAATAGAAAACTATTTAAAGATCACAAAACACTTGTCATCAATCTCATGAGTTCACCTGGTGCCGGTAAAACGACCCTGCTGGAAGAAACAATCAAGTCATTGCGCCACGATTTTACTGTGGCCGTAATTGAAGGAGATCTGGCCACGGACCGTGATGCGGAGCGCTTGCGGTCTTTAGGGGTAAAAACAATTCAGATTAACACAGTGGGAGGCTGCCATCTTGATGCGAGGATGATTGCCAAAACACTTCCGGAATTTGACCTGGAAGACATTGATATTCTCTTCATCGAAAATATAGGGAACCTGGTTTGTCCTTCAGGCTATGATTTAGGACAAGATTATAAAGTCGTCGTATTAAGCGTACCGGAAGGCAATGATAAAATCCCGAAGTATCCTGTGATGTTCAGGCGTACGGATCTGACGATTATCAATAAGGTCGATCTCCTTCCATATGTCTCATTCAGTGTTGAGGAAGCTGAAAGAGACTTAGAGACTATTAATCCTGCGGCAGAGCTGATGGTTTTGTCCGCGAAGACTGGTGAAGGTCTTGAAGGCTGGGTCAACTGGATCAAGGAAGCGTACAGGCAATGTACGGAGCAGTGAGCATCAGGGTGACGGGAAGGGTGCAGGGAGTTGGGTTTCGGCCATTCGTTTATTCCCTTGCGAAAAAATTTCAATTGACGGGAACCGTCCAGAATAATCTTGACCATGTCATGTTGATTCTGGAAGGAAACGAAGATGAGCTAGAAAAAGCCGTAGCAGAACTAAAAAATTCGCCGCCACCTCTGGCAAAGATCGATAGAATTACCGCAACTCCAATTCCCCCTGTCTATTTTCAAGAATTTACGATTATTCCAAGCAAAAAAATTGATTCCTATTCCTTACCATGGATTTCTGCGGATGCGGCGATTTGCGAGGATTGCTTGCAAGAAATGAAAGATCCAACCGATCGGCGATATCAATATCCATTCATCAACTGCACACAATGCGGCCCGCGCTACACGATCATCCAGGTCCTGCCTTATGATCGTCCCAATACAACAATGAGTGAATTTACGATGTGTGAGCAATGTCAGGAAGAATATGATGATCGGTTGAACCGGCGGCATCATGCCCAGCCTATATGCTGTTCTGCTTGTGGGCCTGACATACGACTTTTTCATCAAAGCGGGGAATTGGCAGCACAGGATGAGGAGGCACTTTTTGAGACAGGTGAACTTTTAAGAAGCGGCCATATTGTTGGGATAAAGGGAATCGGCGGTTATCATCTCGCATGTGATGCCCATCAAGAGAGGGCAATAGCTGAAATAAGAAAAAGAAAGAACCGTCCCCGCCGGCCTCTGGCGATTATGGCAAGGGATTTGGAAGTTGTTAAAAAGCATTGTCATCTTTCGAAAGAAGAAGAGGAAATGCTCACCAGTACAGTCATGCCTATCGTGGTGTTGCGGAAAAGAAAGGAAAGCACCCTTCCGGAAGTGCTGTCACCAGGATTGTCCACGATTGGAATCATGCTGCCGTATACTCCCTTGCATCACAGGATATTTGAAACAAGCGGACTCGAAAGTATGGTCATGACCAGTGCCAACCCTTCAGGACTGCCGATTCCTTACAGAGAAGAAACTATCGACGGCTATTTATATGATTTTCTATTAACCCACAACCGGGACATTCACCTTCCGATTGATGATTCTGTCGTACAGTTTGACGGTGAGCATATGCTCTTTCACAGGAGGGCACGAGGATTTGTGCCGGACCCTTTTCACACTCAATCAGAAGTTGATGGAATTCTTGCTTTTGGCGGAAATCAAAAAAATACCTTTGCGCTTGGGAAGGAAAAGGACATCGTGGTCAGTTCCTATATTGGCGATTTGGACAACGAAGAAATGATTCGTTTTTTTAAGGACCAGATCTATCACTATCAAAAATGGCTGGATGTTGAAGTGAAGCATATAGCAATTGATCAGCATCCACTGTACGCATCAACGGAACTGGCAAAAGAATATGATTGCAACATCATACCCATTCAGCATCACCATGCCCATCATGTTTCCTGTATGGAGGATAACGGCATCGAGGAACCTTGTTTCGGGATCATCCTTGATGGAACCGGCTATGGCGATGACGGGAATATCTGGGGATTTGAGTTTCTCTACGGCGATGCCGATTCCTTTGAACGTCTTGGCCATCTGGAATATACCCCGCTTCCAGGCGGGGAGAAAGCCGTGAAAGAAACATGGAGAAATGCAGTCGGAATGCTCTATCAATACTGGCAAGAAGACGGAATAGAGATAGCAATGAAGCTATTCCCTGACAAAGCCAATGAAATCAACATTCTAAAAAAGATGATCTTGAATCAAATTCACACCCCGATGGCAGGTACTTGCGGAAGAATATTTGATGCAGTCAGTGCGATTCTGGGAACTTGTTTAACTTCCTCATATGAAGGGGAAGCGGCAATCAGATTATCAGATTACATGATGAAAGAGATGGACCATCCAGCTGACACTTATCCATTCCATCTAAAAACAAACCAGGCAAATCAACTTCAACTAGACCTTTCCCCAATGCTCTCTCAAATCATCCAGGATCAATCCAACAGCGTCAGTACGGCCAAAATCATTCACACTTTTCATTCAACTATTGTTTCCTGCTGTGAGGAGATGATTGAAAGATTAGCAGAAAGAAACCCGCACCTGAACAGGACGGTCATGTTGTCAGGGGGCTCATTCCAGAATTTATTTTTAACGAAAGAAATAAAAGCGAGGCTGGAGGCAAAAGGGTTTGCCGTTAAGACGCATAAAAACGTTCCCTGTCATGATGGCGGCTTATCATTAGGGCAAATCATCATAGCTTCTCATGCTATTAAAAGTAAGGTGGTGGATCAATGTGTGCCTGGGAGTACCCGCAAAGGTGATGGAGATTGAGGAGCAGAAAGCTCTGGTGGATGTGATGGGGTCAAGGATGCATGTCGGGATCCTGTTTGTCCCAGAAGTAAAAAAAGGAGACTATGTATTGCTTCATGCCGGACAGGCGATGACCGTAGTAGACGAGACCTTTGCACGCGAAAGCATCGAGGAATGGAGGAATATTATAAATGGAAAGTTTGGAGACGCTCTCTGATCCAGCTCTGGCCCGTCAGTCACTGGAGGCCGTGATTGAACTGGCTGGAGAGTTTAAAAAGAAATTTGGAAGAGTGCCAGTATTGATGGAAGTATGCGGCTCACATACAATGGCTTTTGCCAAATCGGGGTTAAAAACCAGGTTGAAGGATCATGTCAGGCTGATTGCCGGTCCCGGATGTCCGGTGTGTGTGACAGACCAGAAATCAATTGATGCAATGATTCAATTGGCTGAAGGTTCCAACAGGATCCTGTGTACGTTTGGCGATATGATGCGCGTGCCTGGTTCCCGGGTGAGCCTGATGAAGTCAAAAACGGACGGCAAGGATATCCGGGTGATCTATTCACCATTGGACAGTGTGAAGATCGCCGAGGAAAATCCCAATAAGGAAGTCATTCTCCTCGGGATTGGCTTTGAGACTACGATCCCTATTTTGACTCTTGCCATTTGCGAAGCAGAAAGAAAAGAGTTGAAGAATTATAGTGTATGGATGACAACGAAATTGGTGGAACCGGTTATGAGAGCTCTTCTGGATTCAGGAGAGGTCAAGCTGGATGGCTTTATTTTACCAGGACATGTTTCAGTCGTCTTAGGAAAAAAGAGCTTTGATTTTTTAGTGGAGGATTACCAGGTCTCTGGCGTAATAACCGGATTCGAACCCGTGCAGCTTTTAAGCGGCATCTATAAATTGCTGGAGCTCCTTCTCGAGAATAAGCAGGATGTATTAAATGACTATCCTTCTGTTGTAAAAGATGAGGGCAATCTTCACGCACAAAAATTGCTTAAGCAATATCTGCAGCTCCATGATGAAGATTGGCGTGGAATGGGCACGATTCCAGAAAGCGGTCTTGTCCTTAAGAACGAGTACGCACAATTTGATGCAAAAAAGCGGTATGAAGTATCTGTAGGAGAGCCGAGGAAAACAAAATGCCGCTGCGGTGAAATCATCAGGGGATTAATCAATCCCGAAAGCTGTGTTTTGTTTAATAAAGGGTGTACACCAGCGCATCCGATTGGGCCTTGTATGGTTTCAACGGAAGGCACTTGTGCGGCACATTATCAATATATGAGAGGGGAATAGACTTGGTCCAGAAAATTGGTTTAGCGCATGGGGAGGGCGGTGAACTTACCCACCTGCTGATTCAGGATGTGTTTGTTAAGTCATTTGGCCATGGAGTCCTGACGAAACTGGATTCCGCTATTCTGCCTGGGATGATCAATAATATGGCTGTGACGACCGATAGCTTTGTCGTGAATCCGATCTTTTTCCCTGGAGGCAATATTGGAAAGCTGGCGATAACAGGGACCGTAAATGATTTAGCTGTTTGCGGAGCAATCCCGCGGTTTATTACTGCAGGCTTCATTCTTGAAGAAGGGTTTCCGGTAAAGGACCTGAAGAAGATTGTCCAGAGTATGGCAGAAGAAGCGGAACGGGCGGGTGTCCATATTTTTGCCGGTGATACAAAGGTTGTCGAAAAGGGAAGTGCGGATGGTCTTTTCATCAATATAACCGGCATTGGGGAACTGCAGGAGATGCACCGTCCAAATCCGGAAGAAATGAAAAAAGGGGACGCGGTAATCGTAAGCGGTACAATAGGGGATCATGGCGTCTCAATTCTTGCCGCCCGAAATGAACTGGGACTGATGACAGATGTCACGAGTGATTGTTCATCATTGAATCATCTTATTCAAAAACTCATAGATGAAATACGAGGGGTTCGAATCATGCGGGATCCCACAAGGGGCGGACTGGCCACTACCCTTGTCGAGATATGTGAAGACTTTCAGGTGACGATCGAGCTTGAAGAAGGCTCGATTCCAATACGGAAGGATGTCCAGGGAGCATGTGATATTTTAGGATTCGATCCACTTTATTTAGCCAATGAGGGGAAAATTGTGCTGATAGTAGAATCGAGTTTGGCAGAGAATGCGATGAAAATAATGAAACAAAACGAATTCGGCAGGGATGCTGAAGTGATTGGCCAGGTATCATCGCTGGAGTCCGGTAAACTGTTGTTGAGGACTCCTTTTGGTACAACACGCAGGCTGCAGCGTCTCTCTGGCATGCTCCTGCCAAGAATATGTTAATTATTCCTGGGCTACCGCATAGGATAGGAGGAAAGCTGCCTTAAGGAGAGGAAGTTATGAACAACATCCAGTTAATCAGATTACAGCTGAATCACCTTATCACCCAGGCACGGCAAGACTTGTATTCACTTTCGAGAACGAGTGATTACTATAAAAACCAGCAAATTCTGCAGCGCATATGGGACTCGCTGTCTTCTATTCATTTTTTAAGTGAACTCCTTGCTAATCAGGCAAGTAAAAACTCTGGGCCAATACAGAATTCGATTCCGCAGCCTGCTACTACAAACCAGCCGCAAATACCGCCCATCACTCCCCTGCCAAATCCAAATAACACAACAAACAATCAACGATCTTTTACGATACAAGAGTTAGCAGCATTCGATGGCAAAAACGGAATGCCTGCTTATGTTGCAGTGAATGGCATCGTCTATGATGTGACGAACAATCGTGCCTGGGCGGCAGCGACCCATTTCGGTCTGGTTTCGGGAAGGGAATATTCCCGGGAATTTGCCTCCTGTCATGCCGGACAGCAATCCATCCTTGCGATGCTGCCAGTGGTGGGGAGGTTAATGCAATGAGCCAGTTTATTTTACCGCCAGAACCGTTAACGAATGAGGCGATTGCTGAGAGACTTACAAATACAGCTATCAAACAACTTGATCGGGGTTTGATCAAGAAAAGAAACTTAGTATACCTGGAATTGAACGGATGCTCAGGGAATATTATTTCGTTATTGAATGGGCAAAATCCTGATTTCGAATATGCGTTAAATTCAATGGTCGATTTGCGGTACAGCAACAGCCTTATGGCAGCTGAAGGAGAACAGGCAATTGCAAAACTGATGGAGGTAATGAATGATGATTTCATATTGGCTGTTGAGGGAGCAGTCGCTCTAAAAAATAACGGTCTTTACAATATTATCGGCAGCCGGCAAGGAAAGCCGCTTACGGGTCTTGAGGCTGCCCGGATGCTTGGAGACAAAGCGGAGAGCATCCTCGCTGTTGGTGCATGCGCGACACATGGCGGTGTTTCTGCTGCCAGGCCGAATCCATCTGAGTCAATGGGCCTGCAAACTGTTCTTCCAGAAAAGAAGATGATTAAACTGCCAGGGTGCCCTGTCCATCCAGACTGGTTTTTGGGAACACTTGCCCATATGCTCCTTTATGGAGAACCAGAAACGGATAATCTTGGCCGCCCGCTGATGTTTTACAGCACCCTCATCCATGATCGCTGCCCGAGGAGGCCGTTTTTTGACAGGGGGATATTTGCAGAGAAATTGGGAGATAAAACATGTCTTTTCAAGCTTGGATGCCGCGGGCCGGTGACAAGGATTGATTGCCCGACCAGGCAATGGAACGGACATGTGAACTGGCCGATAAGGGACGATACCCCATGCATCGGCTGTGCGCAATTTGGTTTTCCGGATGCGATGGCCCCGTTTATCAGCTATGACACGACAAGGGTGGTGAAGGATGAGTAAGCGAATTGTCATTAACCCACTAACACGGATCAGCGGCTTTATGGAAATTGATGTAACGGTAGAAAACAATCAGGTGGTCGAGGCAAAAACAAAAGGCAATTTATTCAGAGGGTTTGAGCAAATGCTGATCGGGAGAAGTCCATTTGATTCCGTTTATTTTACCCAGCGGATCTGCGGGATTTGCTCGGCTGCACATTCGATGGCTTCTTCTTTGGCGTTGGAGGATGCCCTGAAGATTGAGCCGATGGAACAGGGGAAGTACTTAAGGGATATCATTCATTGCTGTGAATTTCTGCAAAATCATATACGCCACTTTTATCAATATACAGTCCCCGATTTTGTGAAAATAGAACAAAATTCGCTGTTCCAAGCCGATCATGATGACTTCCGGCTGCCAACTGAAATCAATGACCGGATATCCAAGCATTACTTTGAGTCTCTCACAATCAGCAGGCTTGGCCACCAGATGCTCGCGGTCCTCGGAGGAAAAGCCCCACATAACCATGGGGTTTTCATTGGCGGGATCACGACCCAGGCAACCGCAGAAAAGGTGGTCCACCTGGATTCGATTTTACAGAAGATATCTGCGTTCATTGATGAAAAAATGATTCCGGATGTATATGATATCGCCCGATATTATCAAGAATACTACCAGTTGGGCAGCGGATACGGGAATTTGCTGTCATATGGCTCTTTTAATAGCTATAAAGAGCTCGGGACTTTATATGTTGATCCACTTGTATTGACTGGGGAAGGTATGCAGGCTTTTGACGAAAGTAAGATCCTGGAGAAAATTGATTACTCTTACTTTACATCAACAGAACAAACGTATTCACCTGGTGAAGTCGTCCCGGAACCTGATATGGATAAGAAGAATGCGTATTCCTGGGTAAAAGCGCCAAGATATAACGGGCTTCCATTTGAGGTGGGGCCGCTGGCAAGACTGATACTAAGCGGGAATTATGATAATGACATCTCCGCTATGGACCGGACCATTGCCAGGGCGCTTGAAACGAAAAAAATCGCTGAGATCATGAAGTTATTGCTCCAGCAGATCATCCCGGGAGTGGATGTGCAGAAAAAATATGAACTTCCAGAATCAGCTTCTGGAAGGGGATTGGTCGATACAACAAGAGGAGCCCTGGGACACTGGCTTAAGATAAAAGATAAGAAGATCTCATTCTATCAAATCATCACTCCTTCAACATGGGATTTTTCAACAAGGGATGATAATGGCTACAGAGGGACCGCTGAACAAGCGCTGATCGGGACACCCATCCAGAATCCGGATAAGCCTGCCGAAATCGGAAGAATCCTGCGTTCTTTCGATCCATGCATGTCCTGTGCGACTCATGTATACACTCCGGGAAAACAAGTGAAAACAATAAAGGTGTTCTAATGGAGAAGGTCATCGTTTTAGGCATTGGGAATATGCTGATGATGGATGATGGGATCGGTATTTACTTGGTAGAGGAGCTATCCAGGACGAATTGTGACCCGGATGTTTTGTTTTTGATTGGTGAATCGGATATTGATTATTGCCTGGAGCAAATAATGGGCGCTCCAATAGTGATTATTATTGATGCTGCCGTTTCAGGGAAGACACCAGGCAGTCTTACGGTTTATGAGCTTGCTGATTTGCATGAACACTGCGAGTTGGCTTTTTCCCCGCATGATTTCCACCTGTTTAATCTATTATATGGGCAAAAAGAATCCATCAGGGGATACCTCTTGGGCGTGGAGCCTGATGAAATCAGGTTTCATATCGGATTAAGCAAAACCTTACAAGATCAATGGGAAAGAATATTGGAGGATGTAACACAAACTATAGACGAATTGATAGGAAAGAATTGAGTGTATCAGGGTGTGACCAGTTGTATATCGCTTAAAAGCCCGGCTTCAACTTCTGTTGAGCCGGGCTTTCGACATTATTCGCCATGGATAGGGTGAAAATTACTTACTAACCGATATGGCAGACAGCGGTATTTCTGATAGAATATAAATATAGACGATATGACTATTGCAATTACGGTTAAAACCTAGCATATTGGTAAATAGGAGGTGCATGTGCGATATGCGACACGATATACAAGCGAATGAACAGGCATTCTCAACGAAGGAAGTGGCAGAGGAGATTGGGATTGCGACGCCTACTGTCCGAAAGTATGGCCAGATTTTGGAGAGAAATGGTTACGAGTTTTTGAAAGATGGTGACCGCCGGATCTTCGTGCAATCCGATATCCAAGCACTTGTAGCGTTACGCGATACGGACAAGCCGCTGGATGAAACAGCCAAGGACCTTGTGGCACAGCAAAGAGAGAAGCTGGAAGGAGCGGGCGGTACAGAAATCGCTCTTAACGATACATACGAAAATCTGCCTCAGGACCCGAATCAGTTAAAAGAGGTTTTACTTTTTGTTGTCAATGAATTGGCAGCGGCGCGTGAAATGAATGTGCAGCTGAAAAACGATATGGCCCAGCTGAAAACGAATGTCTCACAGCTTCAGCAGGATCATCATGTGATCAGTTCGAGTATTGGGAATTCAGCCCAAAGAACCAATGCGAAAATCGAGAGGATCCTGGAACAGCAAAATGCCCAATACGAAGACTTGTTGGAACAGGAAAGGGAGCGAAGTGAACTCCTGCAAAAAGAGCTGCAGAAAATGCGCGAGGAACAAAAGAATGAGTGGAATTCTCAAATTGATTTTAACAAACGTTTAGAAGAGGAAATCCGGAACAGAAAATGGAGCTGGCTATTTTCGTTGTTCAAGAAATAAATTAGCGGTATTTATAAGTATAAGAGAATGCTATTAAACACAAGCGCATATTGCCAGCCGATATAAAGCAATGTACAAAAAGCATTGGGACTGGTGTCTGTCTGTATATCGCCAGACGATACGCTATGGCAAATAAAGTCGAAAATGTTTGATCCACTTTCAAAATTCAACAATTTCCCGAGAAATATCTACAAATTTTTAAAGTGGTATCGACAAAATCAGCATCATACCATGACCTTATACATAATAGAAATCCCCTATGAAATCATAGGGGATTTCTTTATTACTCTGATCTTACTGATTAGAACAACTTCTTGATTCGTCCTGCAAGAGGAATCACAATCAATCCTGCGAGTACCACCTGCATGATGTTGCCCGGGATGGAGCCGAATGGCTGGATCCAGTTGCCGTAAAGGACGACTTCTGCAAAATAGTAACCAACAATCTTGATCAGCATCGCGACGATCACTGCGAGCGAATAAACAACTACCTTTTTGCCTGGCATTTTTTCAGCCATCAAGCCTGCCAGATAACCCATCAAACCAACGATGATGAATGTGAATGGAGCCCATACAGCCCAGCCGGAGATCAAGTCGAACAATCCCATTCCGAAAGCTCCTGCAATTGCTCCTGTTTTTCTGCCGAAAACAAACGCGGCGATGAATAGAGGAACGTTACCAAGGTGGATCAAACCGCCATTTCCCATGATTGGAAGCTTGATGTTGATAAACATGGTTGCTACCACGGTCAACGCGATAAAAAGAGCATTAATCACAAGAGTCTTTGTTTTAGACATGCTTGTAGATGTAGAGTATGCTGCATTCATATAATTACCTCTTTCCTTATGATGTCCTTTTCGCAAGATGCCCTTCTATACGAAAATATTATTTTAATTACTATCATACTCCTTATTGGGAAGTTAATAAATACTTAAAAATATACACACATACCGAATATTTGAAAATTTAAAGTAAGCTTTTGTTTTGATTTAGAAGATTTATTTCGCTTTTATGACTCATTGAACGTACACATGACGGGCACCATAACTTTAATTCGGAAAAACGTATAAATCGGTCAAAGGATGTTTTAAAACAACGCATATATACGAATTTTGCCATTCAAGAGATGTATGTTTTTTTGAAAAAGATATGTATCTTAAGAAATCCAGATTACAAACAAAAAAGCACCCAATGGATGCTCTTGAATATGAATGGAGCGGGATGGAAGAAAAACAAAATGCCGCAGAGTGATAATGACTCTATAATCTCAACAAGTTGGAGCATCAGCATCTTTTTCGGAAGATTTACTATGGTCCTGAGAAATTTGACTATCAACCGGATCATCAGATGAGTTGCTGTTTTCCTCGGAAAGAGAGCTGTCAGTCGCATTATCAATGGCACTGCTGTCATTTTGCGCGAGTGCACTATCCGTAGGAGCATTTGCTGAACTGCTCCCGCCCTGTGCAATGCTGCTGTTAGTAGGGTCATCTGCAGCGTTACTGTGATCCTGAGCAACAGCGCTATTAACCGGGTCATCGACTGCGTTACTGTGTTTTACAGCAACCGCAGAATGGTCTACATGGCCGATGGAGATTTGTTCAGGGTTTTGATGCTGGCTTAAATTAAGATGGAGATTGAGCTGAAGAGGATAGTTCTGTAAGATGTTCTGCAGCTTGCTGTTAAAATCCCGACCTGAATGCGTTTCTATGAGAGTCGAAAGGTTCTTGTTGATTTCCTTCTTCAGTCTTGGCTCCAGATATTCAGCCATCATCTTTTTGAATTCTTTCCTGATTTTCTTCGTTAATTCACCAGACAGCTCCTCCAGGATTTCTTTCTTCATTTGTTCCTTAGTCCATTTATCCATAAAATTCACCTCTTTTTCTAATACTTCTCAGCGGCTGGAAATGACACAATCGATCCCCACTGCACATGGGCTGTGGGGGATCGATTGTTATTTCTTATTTTAAAAAACTTCCGTGGACTTGCTGTCGTCGAGGGCGACAGAGCTGTCGAAAGGATTGTCGGATGCATTGCTGTCGTCTTGAGCAAGAGCACTATCGAGAGTATTATCCGCAGAATTGCTCTTACCCTGTGCAACTGAAGAATCAACAGGATTTTCAGCTGCATTGCTCTTTCCTTGAGCAACAGAACTGCTTACCGGGTTATCTGAAGCATTACTGAACCTTTGAGCAACGGCACTTGTATCGGGGTTGTCGGATGCGCTGCTGCCTTTTAATGCAACGGCTCCATTTTCAATGTAGCCAATAGCAAATTGCTTGCAGCTTTGGGACTTGTTTTTTTCATCTTTGTACATCTAAATTCACTCCTTTTTTTTACTAGTAATGAACCATTTTAAAAAATCTCTTTGGCCTTGCTGTCATCCAGTGCAACAGCGCTGTCGAATGGATCGTCAGAAGCGTTGCTGTCATCCTGAGCCAGGGCACTGTTATCAGTGTCGTTTGCAGAGCTGCTCTTATCCTGGGAAACAGAACTATTCGTTCCGTCATCCAATGAATTGCTTTGGCCCTGTGCAACAGCACTGTCATCTGGATTGCCAGAAGCATTACTGTAATCCTGTGCAACGGCACTATTGGTTGGGTTATCTGATGCATTACTGTCATCGATGGCAATGGCCCCATTAGTGATGTAGCCAATCGCGATCTGCTCTGGTTCCTGCTCCTGCTTATACCACTTTTTATCCTCTTTCTTGTCGCATTTGTCTTTCTTTTTGGATTTTTTGCGGTCTTTTTCGGGATAATCCCACTGTGGCATTGGATACTTCTTGTACTCTCTATACATTTCATTCACTCCTTTTTACTAGATTCCTTAGCATTATATTTTCGTTTCTTTTTTTTGAATGGACAAACAAACTAATTGGTTTTTAAAAATGTAAAATGTACGTTTGTATCAGTAAAGCCCCGATTTTCATTTGCTGCCAGATAATAGCAGGCAGGCCGTTTAGTTTTGGAGTAAAGTCAGCAAGTTTTTCGCAGGAATAACTTACAATTACAAACTGATATTCATGTTAATAACTATTCTGGATAAATATAACTATTTTCAGGAATGTAATGACCACCAAAACATTGATAAATAAAGCCTTTTTTATAAAATTAATGATAACTGAATTATTAGGTAAAAAGACTGAATATTAAGAATCGTCGTTGACTTTATTAAATACCGCTGATAGTATCCTGAACTGACAAGCAAGTTGAAAGGGGAATTGAGATGGCGACTTGAAGATTGCTTGATATATTTAAATTTTTGAGGGGGAAATACAAAGTTGAAGACTTCCATTTATCGTAAAGTGGCTGCAAGTATTATAACAGTCGCTTTTTTAACCACTGGGTATACAGCTTATGCAAACCTGACCGAATTAAAAGAGAATAGACATGCAAATCCTTTGGAGGGGGAAGAGCATATTCAACAGTCGGGCTGGGATGAAAGCGCTGACAAATCGGTGACACTTATGCAGCTTGGAGACCTTCATGGGCATCTTATACCCAGGAAAAACCTTAATACCGAAAACTTTGAAGGGACTGTGGGCGGGCTTGCCCGAATTGCAACGGTAATCAAGGAAATTAGAAAAGAATCTTCCCAAAACCTGTTGTTTAACATAGGGGACACACTCCATGGCGGAGCAGAGGCACTTTATACTGAGGGCAAGGCAATGACAGATATTTTAGATAAATGGCGGATTGATGGGTATGCTTCTGGAAACTGGGATTTTCTTTATGGAACCGAACGCTATCTTGATCTTTTCGAGAATGGGCGCTGGGGAGCTGTCGCGGCAAATCTATATTACGAGGGCGAGCCATACGCCGACAAGGCTGGTGAGCGGGTCCTTCCGCCTTACCGGGTAATCAAGCGGGCTGGTCTTAGTGTGGGAATTGTAGGTTTTACAAGTGAACGCGGACCAACTGTTGGAACAAGCACGACAAAAGGTTTCCGGTTTACTGGGGAAGGTGAAGAATTGCCTGAAATGATTCATGAATTGCGTGAAAAAGAAAAGGTAGACTTAATCATCATGATTTCTGAGCTCGGTCTGGCCAAGAATCTTCAGCTGGCAAACCGCTATCCTGGGGTAGACGTTCTTCTGTCAGCGGATATGCATGAAGAGACTCCTAGGCTGATTGAGACAAAGTCAGGCACCCTTGTTTCCGAGGTGAGCCATGATGGAATAGCTGTCGGGCAGCTTGATCTCCAGGTAGGAGAAGAGGGCATTACAGGCTGGCGCTATGAATTACATAAAATCGACGAAAGCATAAAAGAGGATGAAGGCACTTCAAAACTAGTCGAAAAGGAACGAGCCATGTTTGTGAAAGGCAAAGGGTTTCACTCACACGAAAAATCCAATAAATAAGACAATTTTGTATAAACCTATTGATACAGTTATTGGTGAGGCAAAAAAACCTCTCTATCGAGGGAATTTTTCTGATCATGAAATGCCGGGTGTAGTGGAGGGTTCTTCTCATAACTTCCTGGCAGATGTGTTCCGGAAAGAAGCTGGAGCCGACATTGGCACAATCCGGGGTTTTCGTTATGGGACCCACGTTGCAACTGGCGATATCCGTCTGGAGGATATTTATCACTTTATCCCGGTGGCCCCTTTCATTGCGAAGGGAACGATAACAGGGAGCCAGCTTCACGACCAGATAGAGAGGAGCCTGAACGGCTCACTAAATCCGGATCCATTCAAATGGACAGGAGGATGGGTCCAGGCATACAGCGGTGTTCGTTATGAACTTGATCCATATGCTCCTGCCTTCGGTAAAGCAAGTAATATTGAGATATTTGATCAAAAGAAAAGAATCTGGCAGCCTCTTGATATGGACAAACAGTACACTGTTGCCGGGTATTGGTATCCAGGCCGGCCGGATGACATTGGAACTGGACTTAAGATCAATGATAATGCTCAGACAGTAAATGGTCCTGACGGCAATCCGCTGGACGCGACCGAAGTAGTGGCAAGATACTTATCTAAAAATCAGGCGGATCCTGAATTGGGGCGAGTTAAGCTACTTCATAAGCTGCCTGAACCAGCCTTTGGAAATAGGGAAATCCAGCCACTGAATGGAGTGCCTGAAAGAGTCGGTACAATTCAAAACTAAGATTCATACCCATTACTAGATAGGAGAGATCAAC
Organism: Mesobacillus sp. AQ2; assembly: GCF_030122805.1. Lineage (NCBI taxonomy): Bacteria > Bacillati > Bacillota > Bacilli > Caryophanales > Bacillaceae > Mesobacillus > Mesobacillus sp. AQ2. The sequence continues at coordinate 282,789 of NZ_CP126080.1, forward strand.
ATGCGAGAGAAGATAGTCTTTATTGTAATGACAGCATTGCTTTTAACTACAGGCCTTTCCTGGGCTGCAGCCAAAACAGACGGAGAAACGGGACGGCCAAGTACGACGCCGCAGGGACATTATCAGGTTGTCTGGCAGGTCTCTGATCCTGCTGGAACAAATGAAAGCACTTGGGCTGGAGTTTTGAACAATATTGAAAATTCACTTTCTGAAATCGGTGAGGACAAAATGGAGATTGAAGTGGTAGCTTTCGGAGCAGGCATCCATATGCTTAGCAAGGAAAAAAGTTCTCCAGAGCTTCAAGAGCGTATCCGGAAACTTCAAGAACGAGGCGTGGTATTTGCAGCCTGCGCAAACTCAATGGCGAAAAACGGCTATGTTATGGAAGATATGGTCGAGGGAGCAATCCAAGTGCCATCAGGAGCAGCAGAAGTGATTCGCAAACAGCGACAGGGCTGGATTTATATGCAGTCTTGATCATTAATAACTTTTTATATTAGGAGGACTCTCATCAATGAGGGTCCTTTTAGTTAAGTGAATTTGTATTGCTTCCGAAAATTATTGCTTATATAATAATAAAGTTTAAATTTACTATTGTCTGACATTTTAGCACGTGTTAATATCAGAATATTAAAAATAATAAGAAAAACATTCCTAAGGAGGATTGGCAGCTTTTTCATTCACCAAGAAGATACATAACTATTTTTATGAATTTGGGGAGGATGAAGGATGAAAAAGAGTTTGGCTGTTTTATTGAGTGGTGCGATGCTGATGCTTGCCGCGTGCGGCGGGGGTGGTAACCAGGCGAGCGGAGAGAAGAAGGAAAAGACGGTGAAAATCGGGATTACCCAGATTGTGGAGCACCCTTCTCTTGATGCTGCGAGGGAAGGATTTATCGCTGCCCTTAAGGATGCCGGTTATGAAGAAGGCAAGAACCTGGAGATCGATTACCAGAATGCCCAGGGTGACATGAATAACAATGCGTCGATTGCCCAAAAGTTTGTTTCAGATAAAAGTGACCTGATTTTAGCGATTGCGACACCGAGTGCCCAGGCAGCAGTCCAGGCGACGAAGGAAATCCCGATTCTGTTCACTGCGATCACGGATCCTGTCGGCGCTGAACTCGTCCAGTCAATGGAGAAGCCGGGCGGAAATGCGACTGGAACCTCTGACACACATCCTGATGCCATCAAGAATACCATTGCTGCCATCAAAAAGTTCGTCCCGGGAGCGAAGAAGGTCGGAATTATTTACAACAATGGTGAACCCAATTCGGTGGTGAATGTTAAAAACGCTAAGGAAGCTTTGGAGGCTGAAGGACTGGAAGCCGTTGAATCGACGATTTCGACAAGTTCTGAAGTGAAGCAGGCAGCCGAGTCGATGGTTGGACGTGTAGATGTCCTGTATATTCCAAAGGATAATACCGTCGTTGCGGCGCTTGAGTCGGTAATCACTGTTGCGAATGATAAAGATATTCCTATGTTCGCGGGGGAAGGTGATTCAGTGAAACGGGGAGCATTCGCATCCTATGGGCTGGATTATCATGACCTTGGCTATACCACTGGAAAAATGGCAGTGGAGATCCTTGAAGGCAAAAAGCCGGCTGACATCCCGGTTGGTTACCCTGAAAAGCTTGAGCTGGTCGTTAATAAAAAGGCAGCTGAAGAAGAAGGAATCACGCTGACAGATGAGTTGCTGAAGGACGCAAAAGTTGTAGGAGAATAATAGTCTGAGAGCCTGCCGGGTTGGCGGGTTCTTCTTGTTCAAGAAGTGAGATAATACTATCTTCCCAATCAAAATGAAGCAAAGTACCCTTCTAATCCAACATGCTTTTTAATATTTTTAAATGATGTGTGTAAAAAGGAGGAGGGGTAAAGTTTGAGAAGGAGCAAAAGGATTATGTCATTATTAATGGTTTTATTGTTGATGGTTCCTGTTGCCGCTAAAGCAGGTGATCTGGGCGGGGGTTCCTCCGGGGTTCCAGGCACATGGTATCTGGGGGCAGATCCTTCCTGGATTGATCCGGCTAAATCGCCGATCGTCTTCATTCATGGATATAACAGTTCGGCCTCCGTGTGGTGGGACGGCAATGATATGTATGAGACTGCACTGGCCAATGGCTATCAGACAGCATTTATCGATTTATACCCCGAAAAGGACATGTGGGAAAATGGAGCGATGCTGGCCGGAAAGCTAAAGCAAATTTATGAGCATTTCGGCAATAAGAAGCTGGTCGTGGTCGGCCACAGTAAAGGCGGGGTTGACACACAGACTGCGCTCGTCCACTATGGCGCCCACCAGTATGTTTCAAATGTCATCACCCTCTCCGCGCCGCATCATGGCACCCAGCTGTCAGACCTGGCTCACAGCAGTTCTGCCTGGTGGCTTGCGGCATTGCTTGGAAGCAATAATGATGCTACACGGTCACTGCAGACTGGAAATATGAGTTATTTCCACAGCATTACCGATAATCACGCGAATGCAGCCAAGAACCGTTATTACACACTGGGCGGCTATAAATGGGGCTCTTTTGGCAGTGCATTGTACTGGGGTGGGCTTTATTTAAGCAGTTATGGCTCGAATGATGGTGTTGTGACAGTCTCCAGCTCCCGCTTGCCAGGCGGAACCATCGTCCGGGAAGGAGCCTGGAACCATACAACAGTCCGGGAAGGCTCATATACATTTTCAGTATTCAAACCATATACAATGTCAGCACAGCCAGCCGCTGCCGGTACATTTTCACCAGAAGAAGCAGTGGCGGAGCCTGATACAACCCAGATTGTCCGAGGCGGGAAATCGGAAAAAGCCATCAATGACCGCTTCATCATTGAGGAAGGGGCAGAGCGTTTCCAGATGGCTTTTCTGAGTGAAAAAAAGCTGCCATCACTCAAGCTGAAAGGTCCTGATGGCAAAGAATACAGCGTGATGAAAATCGAGCAGGACAGCAGTGATTTCTTCAAAGGAGCATGGGTCCACCTGTTTGAAGTCGATCGGCCAAAGGCTGGGATGTGGAAGGTAAACGGGCCGGGCGCTGCCTACTTGATGGTAGTTGGTATCAATAGCCCGCTTAGTATTGAATTGAAAAAAGACCAAAGCCAGAAGATGAAAGCTTCTTATAAAACAAACTGGATCAAATTTGACCATGACAATGAAAAGAAACTCAAAGAAGCAGGTAAAGGTGTTAAAGCAGGCAAAATCGCCGATGGGGATTTTGACCAGCCTGGCGTTTACAACCTGACAACAGAAGTCACCGGAGTTGACAGTAAAGGGAAACCATTCGAACGGACGATCGTTGAATCGATCTATGTTGACGAAAATGGAAAGATTCACAGATAAACAAAGGGGGCGGCTGGCATGGGCCAGCTGTTTCTTATTTACAGGAATGAAATTCTTTTAATAGCCTGTTCTGCCTACTGCCATTATCTATGCTGTGTCTTAATGACTAATTTTCACATAAATGATGGAGTGGCGGAGTTGCCGTCCGATATAGAAGATAAGCAGAGTTTTTAACATCAGGAGGAGAAAGTGATGCACGTTTTGGATTTGATTGCCAGGATCAACAATCGTGTCGAGGAATTGGATTTTGCTGCTGCGAGATTGTATATGGAAGAGAACATTGAAATCCTTAATGAGAACCGCAGCCATTTAAAGTCGAATGCCAGAGAGTTGCTTGAATTTTTGACAAAACGCATGGAAGCCGGCCAACAGCCGCTAACCAGGAAGGACATGGCAGTCATTAATGCTGTGAACAACTATGCATCCAAATTTGACTTGCGAGGTTTGAAGGTAGTCATCAAGGATCACTCGCTGCTGTTTTTGCGGAGCGATATCGAATCGTATTTGAACACAGACGCGAGGATCATTCTCGAGGGCATGGGTGCGATTCCAAAGGCTGCAAGCTAAATAGATAAATAGATGAAATGTTGACGGCCTCTCAATTGAAGGCCGTTTTCTCTTTTTATGAAACTTTCTTTTACGAATTCACGTCTATCGCAAAGCAGAAATATTTTCATAACAGCAATTACAGGATTTTGACAGAAAAATAGAGAATATAGACTTATTGGAAATAAAAATAAAACGTATTTTCGTAGATAAATAGATATAAGGGGGAAATTTCAATGAGGGACCAGATGAATCCAACGGTTGATCGAATTCTGGGTAATATCGATAAGGTGATGACAGGCAAGCGGAACGTGGCGGAGTTAAGCCTTATTGCGCTGCTCGCTGGAGGACATGTGCTGCTTGAGGACGTGCCGGGTGTCGGCAAGACGATGATGGTCCGCGCGCTGGCGAAGTCTGTCAGTGCCAAGTTCAGAAGGATCCAGTTCACTCCTGACCTGCTGCCTTCAGATGTGACAGGCGTTTCGATTTATAATCCAAAAGAAATGGAATTTGAGTTCAGGCCGGGACCAATCATGGGCAACATCATCCTGGCTGATGAAATCAACAGGACGTCTCCGAAAACTCAATCAGCTCTGCTTGAAGGAATGGAAGAGCATAGCGTTACGGTCGATGGCGTAACGCATATTCTCGACAAGCCGTTTTTTGTCATGGCGACACAGAACCCGATTGATTATGAGGGAACGTATCCGCTGCCTGAAGCCCAGTTGGACCGTTTCCTCCTGAAAATGAAAATGGGCTACCCGGCGCTTGATGAGGAAATGGAAGTGCTTGACAGGGCGCAGCGCAATCTTCCAATCGAGGATTTGCAGCCGGTGGTCTCGCTTGAAGATTTACGCGACCTGCAGCAGAGCATAAAAGAAGTCATCGTCGACGAAACGCTCAAGCGATATATTGTAGAACTGGCAAGCCGGACACGCGGCCATTCAAGTGTCTATCTTGGTGTAAGCCCACGTGGATCGATTGCCTTGATGAAGGCGGCCCAGGCGTACGCTTTCATATACGGAAGGGATTATGTCATTCCGGATGATGTCCAGTATCTGGCACCCTATGTCTTCGCCCACAGGATCATTTTGAAATCAGAGGCAAGGTTTGAAGGGGTCACCGCTGAGGATGTCGTCAACAGGGTGATGGCGAGAGTGCCTGTGCCGATCCAAAGGCTCGTGAAATAGTATGAAACTATATTTTCAAAAGTTCAAAGAAATATGGAAGCTGATCGTTTTGCTGTTCTTGATTCTGCTTACTTTTTCGTATGCGATGTTCCAGGGCGGTTTTGTCAGCTGGTTCCTTTTTTACAGCTTCGTGCCATTCGGGCTGTATGCACTGAGTCTTGCTTTATATTCTTTAAAAGAAATAAAGGCGGAGAGAGTATACACAAAACAGGAGTACAACGCTGGCGAAAAGTTCAGGGCGAGCATCGTCCTTGAAAGAAATATCCCATTCCCGCTGTTTTACGCAATCGCCGAAGAACAGGCAGGAGAGACGCTTGCCGGGAACCGGGATCTGCAACAGGCGAATACCATGGTATTCCCGGGATTCAATCGGGTATTCAGCTTCGACTACTCGATCGAGAACCTGCCCCGGGGCGAACATGTCCTGACAGGTATCAAGCTGAAGACGGGAGATTTGCTCGGCTTGATTGAAAAAGAAAAAATCCTGCCGGCTGAAAACCGGATTCTTGTCTATCCTGCTTATCAGGATTTGGTTTACCGCCCGGTCGCACACCATTTTGACCAGGGCATGACTGCCTCGAAGGAGCGTGTCCAGCGAGATACATCGATGGCCATTGGTGTTCGTGAGTACCAGCCGGGGGATCGGTTTTCCTGGATCAACTGGAAAGCGACAGCAAGGCGAAATGATATCATGACAAAGGAATTCGAACAAAGGCAATCACATGATGTGACACTTTTGATGGACTGTGCGCCGGACCCGCGATTTGAAGTGATCGTTTCGTTTACCGCTTCCGTCCTCAGGGCGATTTTGCGCAAAGGGGCCCAGGTCGGACTGCTGACATCGAGCAATGAGCGTGTGGCTTTTCCTGCCCGCGGCGGGGAGAGCCAGCAGCAGCAGCTTCTCTACCATCTTGCCAAAATCCAGGATGGCAGTCCGGTCCCATTCGACCGAGTTCTGGAAGCAGAAACCTTCCTAGCGCAGCAGAACAATTCAATCATGCTGGTTACCGCCCAACTCACGAAAGAGTTGATTGAAAAAGCGGCGTTCTACAATCAAAGAAACGGAGCGGTCAGTATTTTCCTGATTAAAAATAGCCAGGAATCACCGTCAAAAACAGAAATAAACTTAAGGTCATCGGCAAATGCAAGGGGAATCCGGCTTGTCATGGTACATGACGGCCAGTTCCCGGAAGCCTTCTCGGAGGTGAATAAGGGATGACAATCGCTAAGCCGAAAAAAGATGCAGCCTTCTTCTTGCTGTATATCTTCAGCTTTTTGCTTTTATGGGAATGGCTGAGGCCATTAAAGGAACTGACTGATACAGGCCATTTGAGTGTCTTCCTTGGCTTTGTATTTGTCTCGCTGATGATGTCGTACTTCAACATGCCGGTGATTCCGGGAGCACTCGTGAAAATCATCATCATCTTATACTCAGTCCACTTCATGTATTATGAAGGAACATTTTTCAGTTTGAAATGGTTCACCGAGCTTTTCACCGAGGCGATGTCGAATGCCATTTATATAGTGAATGCGGACTGGACAGAGATTTCTAATGTGTTTCGGACATTGTTATTCTTTACTCTGCTCTGGCTGATGGCTTATCTGATTCAATATTGGCTGATCAACCGAAAACAGATTTTTGTGTTTTTCTTCATGACGCTAGTTTACATTACGGTTCTTGACACGTTCACTCCATATGAAGCAGATGCGGCGATTGTCCGGACAGTCATTGCCGGTTTTGCCGTGCTGGGAATGCTGTCGTACCACAGGATTGCTGACAAGGAAGCAGTGAAGAAGAACCTCAACAGCGTGAAAAAATGGATGGTGCCTTTGGTGGCCATGATTGTTTTAAGTGTGGGGATTGGCTATGCTGCTCCTAAAGCTAACCCGATCTGGCCGGACCCTGTCCCATTCATTACCTCCTATAACCAGGATTCCGGGGAAGGCAGCGGCGGGGTTAAGAAGGTTGGCTATGGAACAGATGATTCGTCTCTTGGCGGACCATTCATCGGTGACGACCGGGTTGTTTTTACCTCCGAAGCAGATGGACGGCATTACTGGAGGATTGAAACGAAAGATGTCTATACGGGAAAAGGATGGATCACAGAAAAATCCGAAGCGGCAACACCGGTTGAATTTTTACCAGAACAGGCAATTCCGATGCAGCCTTTCGATGCAGGTGTGAAAAGAGAAGAGCGTAACAGCAGGGTCATTCCGAAAATCGGGTACCCACACCTTGTCTATCCGCTCGGGGTAAAACAAGTGAAGGCTTCTGCAGGTTACTCGTCATTGCAGTTCATGCTCGATCCCGAGACAGAGAAAATTACTTCCCTTCCTGAGGGACAATCAGGGTCATTCGGCCCGTACTCACTCACATTCGATTATCCTGTCTACAGTGTCGACAAGCTCAAGGCGGCTGGGAAAGAGGATATTGCAGGAGAGGAGAATGCGGCTTTCCTGGCAAAATACACACAGGTGCCAGAAGGGCTTCCAGAGCGGGTTGTGAACCTGGCTGAGGAAATTACGAAGGATAAACAGACGTGGCTTGAAAAAGCCCAGGCAATTGAAAAATACTTCCGTTCGAACGAATTTGTCTACGATCAAACGGATGTTGCTGTCCCGGCTGATGACCAGGACTATGTCGATCAGTTCCTGTTCGATACACAGCGGGGCTATTGCGACAATTTTTCCACATCGATGGTTGTCATGATGCGTTCTGTTGGCATTCCAGCCCGCTGGGTAAAAGGCTATACCGAAGGGGATTATATCGATACTCTTGATAGCGGCCGCCGGCTTTACGAGGTCACAAATAATAACGCCCACTCCTGGGTGGAGGGATATTTTCCCGGTGTCGGCTGGGTTCCATTCGAACCGACTCAAGGATTTTCAAATAATGTCCAGTTCGAATACAACAACGACAACAACACTGAATCCACTACAGAGGAAAAGGATGAAAACGTAACGGCACCAGAGGCGCCAAAGAAGCCGGAACTGCCGGAAGAACAGGCACAGGTTGGCAAGCCTGAGGTTTCCTTTTCAGAAGGTCTGAAAAATGCCGGTGCGTTCCTGAAGGATAATTTCTGGAAAATTCTGCTGACAATGCTGGTTCTTGCTATGTTCGTTGCGATCATGTACAGGCTTCGCGGGAAATGGCTTCCGGCACTGTATATCCTTCTCTATAAGTATAAAAAGCAAAACAAGTACCTGGAGAAAGCCTATATTGCCCTGTTGAAGCAGCTTGGACGATACGGGCTTAGGCGGGAGGATGGCCAGACATTGCGTGATTACGCCTATTATGTGGATTCATTTTTCTCGACAAGCGATATGAGAAGACTCACCTCCAAGTATGAAGAATATCTCTATCGCGGCGAATTGAATGAAGAGATGTGGCAAGACGTGAAAAAGCACTGGGAAAACATGATTCGGAAATCTGGGGCTTGACCGTTAAAATATTATACTGATACAATGTGTGCAACTATATAGAATCAACCTTCATATATCCTCGATAATATGGATCGAAAGTATCTACCAAATCACCGGAAATGATTTGACTATGAAGGCAGGCTTCTTTTTGTTCGTAACGGGCTGGAATTCTGCTTTCCTATTATTTTTGGATGGCAGGATTCTGGCTTTTTTTATGCGTAACAAGCCATACTACTTACATAACCATCTAATGGAAGTACCGCGTCTATTTTAAATGAGGTGAATTTATGAAAAACGAGCTGCAAGACCAGGAAATGATTATAGTATTAGACTTTGGCAGCCAGTATAACCAGCTGATCACAAGACGGATCAGGGAGTTTGGCGTCTACAGTGAGCTTCATCCGCACACGATTACAGCGGCTGAAATCAAGGAAATGAACCCAAAGGGAATCATTTTTTCAGGAGGGCCGAACTCTGTTTATGATGAGGGAGCCTTCCGATGTGATGAAGAGATTTTCGAGCTGGGCTTGCCGATTTTGGGCATCTGCTACGGAATGCAGCTTATGACAATGCATTTCGGCGGGAAGGTCGAGAAGGCAAAGAACCGTGAATACGGAAAAGCCCTGCTGACTCTCCATAACCAGAACACATTATTCGAAGGGACTCCGGGTGAACAGGTTGTCTGGATGAGCCATGGCGACCTCGTCACCATGTCACCGCCAGGATTTTCTGTAGATGGAGTCAATCCATCCTGCCCGATTGCAGCAATGAGTGACGAGAGCCGTAAGCTTTACGCGGTCCAATTCCACCCTGAGGTTCGCCACTCCATGTATGGGAATGACCTGTTGAAGAACTTTGTCTTCAAGGTGTGCGGATGCGAAGGCAACTGGTCGATGGAAAACTTCATTGAAATCGAAATGGAGAAAATCCGCCAGCAGGTAGGAGACAAGAAGATTCTATGCGCATTGAGCGGCGGTGTTGATTCCTCAGTTGTGGCCGTATTGATCCATAAGGCGATTGGCGATCAGCTGACATGTATTTTCGTTGATCATGGATTATTGCGCAAAGATGAAGCAGAAGGTGTCATGAAGACTTTTGCTGATGGCTTCAACATGAACGTTATAAAGGTGGATGCCAAGGATCGTTTCCTCAGTAAGCTCGAGGGTGTATCCGATCCGGAGCAGAAGCGTAAAATCATCGGAAACGAGTTCATCTATGTTTTCGATGATGAAGCGGAAAAGCTTAAGGGCATTGAATTCCTGGCACAGGGAACATTGTATACCGATATTATCGAAAGCGGCACTGCAACGGCACAGACAATCAAGTCCCACCACAATGTCGGCGGTCTTCCCGAGGATATGCAGTTCAGTTTGATCGAGCCGTTGAATACATTGTTCAAGGATGAAGTCCGTGCGCTTGGCACCGAGCTTGGCATTCCTGATGAAATCGTCTGGCGTCAGCCATTCCCTGGACCTGGACTCGGCATCCGTGTTCTTGGGGCCATTTCTGAAGAAAAATTGGAGATTGTCCGTGAGTCGGACGCCATTCTTCGGGACGAAATCAAGAAGGCGGGCCTTGATCGTGAAATCTGGCAGTATTTCACCGTTCTTCCGGATATTCGCAGCGTAGGTGTCATGGGGGATGCGAGGACATATGATTACACAATTGGCATCCGTGCAGTAACATCCATTGATGGAATGACATCTGATTGGGCAAGGATTCCGTGGGATGTCCTTGAGATTATCTCCACAAGGATCGTCAACGAAGTCGATCACGTCAACCGCGTCGTTTATGATATCACCAGCAAACCGCCTGCAACTATCGAATGGGAATAAAATACGAACAATTATTAAAAACGGACATGAAAATGTTCGTTTTTTATTGACTCAGGGCAAAAGTCCTGTTAGAATGAAACTGAACTTAATAATTTGTCATAATTCGTCGTATAATCTTGGGGATATGGCCCAGAAGTTTCTACCGAGCTACCGTAAATGGCTTGACTACGAGGTATATAAATCATGGCTGGCAATCTGTCATACTTTCAATGTATTGCCTGGCCATCATTTCTGCTATTGCCTTTAGTCAACGCCCGGTAACCCGTGGCGTTTTCTTTTTGGCCTTATTTCCTGAAACTATTCAGGGGGAAAAGAAAAAATGAAGAAATATTTCGAGTTTGATAAGCTTGGCACGAATTATCGCCGCGAATTCATTGGCGGAATGACCACGTTCCTTGCAATGGCGTATATCCTGATTGTAAATCCTAATGTACTCACACTGTCAGACATAAAGGATCTTCCGGAAGCATTGAGAATGGATGCTGGTGCTGTATTCGTGGCAACAGCTCTTGCAGCGGCGATTGGCTCCATCATTATGGGTTTGATCGGAAAATACCCAATTGCCCTGGCGCCGGGTATGGGCTTGAATGCCTTCTTTGCTTACACAGTTGTTCTAAGCCACGGTGCACCATGGCAGCATGCGCTTGCAGCAGTGTTTATCTCCAGTGTGTTCTTCCTGCTGCTGACGATTACAGGCTGGCGTGAAAAATTGATCAATGCCATCCCAGTTGAACTAAAGCACGCAGTCGGAGCAGGGATTGGATTGTTCATCACCTTTATCGGATTGAAGAATGCAGGTATCATCGTCGATAATCCGGCAACGCTTGTTGGGTTAGGCGACCTGACAAACGCCAACACATTGCTTGCGCTTTTCGGATTGTTAATCACCGTCATCATGCTGACAAGAGGCATTCACGGTGCGGTATTCTTCGGAATTATCATCAGCGTCATCGTTGGTATGGTTTTTAATCTTATTGAAACACCTGAAAAAGTAGTTGGTGCAGTACCAAGCGTAGCGCCAACCTTTGGAGCAGTTTTCACGGCATTCGGCGATCCATCTTTCTACACATCAACGATGCTCGGTATCATTTTGACTTTCCTGTTCGTCGATTTCTTTGATAATGCAGGTACACTGGTTGCAGTTGCCAATCAGGCAGGCTTAATGAAAGAAAACAAGCTGCCTCGCGCAGGACGTGCGCTATTTGCAGATTCAATCGCATCCCTTGTTGGTTCCATCTTCGGAACATCGACAACAACATCGTATATTGAATCATCTGCAGGTGTAGCTTCAGGAGCGCGAAGCGGATTTGCTTCTTTAGTAACAGCAGGATTCTTCCTGTTATCGCTATTCTTTTTCCCGCTGCTTTCAGTGGTCACTTCAGCCGTAACAGCACCAGCATTGATCATCGTTGGTGTACTGATGGTTTCTTCACTTGGGAAAATCGAATGGGGCCGCTTTGAAATCGCAGTACCATCATTCCTTACAATGATTGCGATGCCATTGTCATCCAGCATCGCAACTGGGATTGCGGCAGGATTCATCTTTTATCCAATCACCATGCTCGTGAAGGGGAAATCAAAAGATGTCCATCCGATTATGTACCTGTTCTTCGTCATCTTCGTTCTATACTTTGTGTTTTTAACAGAATAGACATTTCGGTCCAGCGGATGCCGCTGGATCTTTTTTTGGCAAAATTTGAAGACTGCCAGGTAAACACTTCAGATTGACTTCTAAATTCTCCTTATATACGATATTCCCATAGAACAAGCTGAAACGGGGAAACGGCATGGACAGAATCGAAGTGAAAAAAGGCTTGAACAATAATGTATTGATTGCTGACCATCCAACATTCGGGGAAGTCATCATGATTGGCAAGGGAATTGGCTTCAACCGGAAAAAGGGAGACCTGATCGAAGAGGGCCAGGCGGAGAAAATGTTTGTCCTCAAGGATGAAAAAGAGCAGGCAAACTACATCAAGCTTTTGCCTTTTGTTGAAAATGACCTGCACGAAGCAATCATATCTTCCATTGAATTAATCAAGAAACGGACAGCTGGCCAGCTGAATGAACACATCCATGTCGCCTTGACGGACCACTTGATGTTTGCAGTAACAAGGATTTCAAAGGGGATGGAGTTCAAAAATCCATTTTTGGTGGAAACAAAGACACTGTATCCAATGGAATTTGAGATTGCTAAAGAAGTGGTTCAGCTTATCAAGGATCGATCCGGAATTGAACTTCCTGATGGAGAAATCGGTTTTGTTGCCCTCCATATCCATAGCGCCATCATGAATCGCAATCTGTCTGATGTGAACAAACACTCACAGCTTGTGACAAAACTGGTACAAATGATTGAAGAAAACCTGGATGTCGAAATCGATAAAGAAGGAATAGACTATACGAGGCTTGTCCGCCACATACGTTTTACCATCGAGAGGGTCAATAACGGAGAAAAAGTAGAAGAACCGGAAAAATTTGCAACCCTCTTGAAAGAGGAATACCCTCTGTGTTACAATCTTTCGTGGAAACTCATTAAAGTGATGCAGCAGACCTTGAAAAAACAAGTATTCGATGCCGAAGCCGTGTATCTGACGATGCATCTGCAAAGGCTTCAGAAAAAAAGTTAAATAAGCAGTTATATCTTACGTGTTACTGATTCGATCAGGCATGAGTAAAGAATGTAATTGAATTGGAGTTTTATGGGTACTATATCCGTATGCTTCTTTTCGATACACCTTACTCATGCCTTTTTTATTTGTTTTTTTAATGTTTGTAACCGCTTTAAGAGAAAAAATTTCAGGAGGTCTTCCTATGTTTAAGAAAGCTTTTGGTGTTCTTCAAAAAGTAGGTAAAGCGCTGATGCTTCCGGTTGCACTTCTCCCGGCAGCTGGTATTCTGCTTGCACTTGGTGCTGCGCTTAGAAACCCTGCTTTGTTAGAGCTTGCTCCATTTTTAAATAACGGCGGCGTCGATCTGGTTGCTGCTGTTATGCAAAAAGCCGGAGATATTGTCTTCGGAAACCTTCCGCTGTTATTCGCGGTTGGTGTAGCTGTTGGTTTAGCGGGCGGTGAGGGTGTTGCCGGTCTTGCTGCCATTATCGGATACCTGATCATGAACGTGACAATGGGTACTGTTTTAGGTATTACTCCAGAAGATGTCAACGGACTGAACTACGCAAATATCTTAGGTGTCCCAACGCTTCAGACAGGGGTATTTGGCGGTATCATCGTGGGTATAATTGCCGCAGCTCTTTACAATAAGTTTTTTGAAATCGAATTGCCATCCTATCTTGGATTCTTCGCAGGAAAGCGTTTCGTTCCGATTATCACTGCGGGAACAGCCATCCTGCTTGGATTGGTAATGATGGTTATCTGGCCTCCAATCCAAAACGGCCTGAATGCATTCTCGCAAAACATGGTTCACGCAAACTTGACTTTATCAGCATTTATCTTTGGTGTGGTTGAACGTTCATTAATTCCTTTCGGTCTGCACCATATCTTCTATTCACCATTCTGGTATGAATTTGGTCAGTACACTACTCAGGCTGGAGAAGTTGTTCGCGGGGATCAGCGTATCTTCATGGCCCAAATTGCAGATAACGTACAAAATCTTACTGCAGGTACATTCATGACAGGTAAATTCCCGTTCATGATGTTCGGTCTTCCAGCTGCAGCATTGGCTATTTATCATGAAGCACGTCCTGAAAGAAAAGTGGTAGTCGGCGGTCTAATGGTTTCTGCTGCCCTGACTTCATTCTTAACAGGTATTACAGAACCACTTGAGTTCTCATTCTTGTTCGTAGCACCAGTGCTTTTCGGAGTACACGCCATTTTTGCTGGTCTATCATTCATGACAATGCATCTATTAAATGTAAAAATCGGTATGACTTTCTCTGGTGGTCTTATTGACTACATTCTGTTTGGATTGATCAACCCGCAGACAAACGCATGGATTGTAATCCCTGTAGGCCTAGTCTTCGCGGTCATCTACTACTTCGGGTTCCGTTTCGCAATTCGTAAGTTCAACCTGATGACACCAGGCCGTGAAGCAGTTGAAGAAGATGGGGAAGAAGGCGGAGTGAAGGGACAAGCTAGTGACCTTCCATATGAAGTCCTTGATGCAATGGGCGGTAAAGAAAACATCGCTCACCTTGATGCATGTATCACACGACTTCGTGTATCAGTTAATGATATTGGCAGCGTCGATAAAGATCGCTTGAAAAAGCTGGGTGCTGCTGGAGTCCTTGAAGTCGGCAACAACATCCAGGCAATTTTCGGACCGCGTTCAGAGACTATTAAAGGTCAGATGAAGGACATCATGAGCGGTAAAAGACCTCGTCCTGTAGAAACGAACCAGGCAACAGAGGTTGAGCAGCAAATTGAAGAAGTGAATCCGGAAGCATTGCAGACTCATCATGATGCAGATTCCGCAGCTGAAACATTCGTTTCTCCTATTAAAGGGGAGATTAAACCAATTACAGAAGTCCCAGACCAGGTATTCTCTGGAAAAATGATGGGTGACGGTTTTGCAATCGTACCTGCTGAAGGTACAATTGTTTCACCGGTCGACGGAAAGATCGTAAACCTTTTCCCAACAAAGCATGCAATCGGAATCCTCTCTGACTCTGGACGGGAGATCCTTATTCATGTGGGTATCGATACGGTTAATCTGAAGGGACAAGGGTTCGAAACACTTGTTTCTGAAAATGACACTGTCACAAAAGGACAGCCGTTATTGAAGGTGGATCTTGATTACATCAAGGAACACGCAACGTCTATCATTACTCCAATCGTATTCACTAATCTATCTGAAGGCGAAAGCATTGTCATCAACAAAGAGGGCAATGTGGATGTGAAAGACGAGAATATCATTACGATATCTAAATAAGGTAAATAAACAGCTGGTCTCCCGGATGGAGATCGGCTGTTTTTATATACAGAAGGAAAGTGAACAATCGAAACTTTTCCCAATTATTTCAAGGTATAATCGTATTGACTCTGTGCATGTCGGGTGATAGTATATAGAAACAGTCGCGAACAGGTTAACAACATTTTGGTGATGAAAAAATAAAATCAAAAAGCTGTTGACATTCAACGCTGTGATGTGATAAATTATTAAAGTCGCTTCTGAGCGGCGCACACAATTTGCTCTTTGAAAACTAAACAAACAAGCGTCAACAAACAATAAATTATCATGCTTCTATTAATAGAAGACATGAGCCAACGTTTTAACTTATGAGCTAACTCATAACTCTTTCTTGGAGAGTTTGATCCTGGCTCAGGACGAACGCTGGCGGCGTGCCTAATACATGCAAGTCGAGCGGATCTTCATTAGCTTGCTTTTGAAGATCAGCGGCGGACGGGTGAGTAACACGTGGGCAACCTGCCTGTAAGACTGGGATAACTTCGGGAAACCGGAGCTAATACCGGATAATCCTTTCCCTCACATGAGGGAAAGCTGAAAGACGGTTTCGGCTGTCACTTACAGATGGGCCCGCGGCGCATTAGCTAGTTGGTGAGGTAACGGCTCACCAAGGCCACGATGCGTAGCCGACCTGAGAGGGTGATCGGCCACACTGGGACTGAGACACGGCCCAGACTCCTACGGGAGGCAGCAGTAGGGAATCTTCCGCAATGGACGAAAGTCTGACGGAGCAACGCCGCGTGAACGATGAAGGCTTTCGGGTCGTAAAGTTCTGTTGTCAGGGAAGAACAAGTACCGGAGTAACTGCCGGTACCTTGACGGTACCTGACCAGAAAGCCACGGCTAACTACGTGCCAGCAGCCGCGGTAATACGTAGGTGGCAAGCGTTGTCCGGAATTATTGGGCGTAAAGCGCGCGCAGGCGGTTCCTTAAGTCTGATGTGAAAGCCCCCGGCTCAACCGGGGAGGGTCATTGGAAACTGGGGAACTTGAGTGCAGAAGAGGAGAGCGGAATTCCACGTGTAGCGGTGAAATGCGTAGAGATGTGGAGGAACACCAGTGGCGAAGGCGGCTCTCTGGTCTGTAACTGACGCTGAGGCGCGAAAGCGTGGGGAGCGAACAGGATTAGATACCCTGGTAGTCCACGCCGTAAACGATGAGTGCTAAGTGTTAGAGGGTTTCCGCCCTTTAGTGCTGCAGCAAACGCATTAAGCACTCCGCCTGGGGAGTACGGCCGCAAGGCTGAAACTCAAAGGAATTGACGGGGGCCCGCACAAGCGGTGGAGCATGTGGTTTAATTCGAAGCAACGCGAAGAACCTTACCAGGTCTTGACATCCTCTGACAACCCTAGAGATAGGGCGTTCCCCTTCGGGGGACAGAGTGACAGGTGGTGCATGGTTGTCGTCAGCTCGTGTCGTGAGATGTTGGGTTAAGTCCCGCAACGAGCGCAACCCTTGATCTTAGTTGCCAGCATTCAGTTGGGCACTCTAAGGTGACTGCCGGTGACAAACCGGAGGAAGGTGGGGATGACGTCAAATCATCATGCCCCTTATGACCTGGGCTACACACGTGCTACAATGGATGGAACAAAGGGTCGCGAAGCCGCGAGGTGAAGCCAATCCCATAAATCCATTCTCAGTTCGGATTGCAGGCTGCAACTCGCCTGCATGAAGCCGGAATCGCTAGTAATCGCGGATCAGCATGCCGCGGTGAATACGTTCCCGGGCCTTGTACACACCGCCCGTCACACCACGAGAGTTTGTAACACCCGAAGTCGGTGGGGTAACCTTTTGGAGCCAGCCGCCTAAGGTGGGACAGATGATTGGGGTGAAGTCGTAACAAGGTAGCCGTATCGGAAGGTGCGGCTGGATCACCTCCTTTCTAAGGATATTGCCTAAGGGCAATCGGAATGCGAATCTTTCGATTCGTACTGTGGATGTAATCCACATAGTTGTACGCTTGTTTGTTTAGTTTTGAGGGAGCAATTCTCTCAAAGCTTTTTTGTTCCTTGAAAACTAGATAATCGTAAGTAAGAAGAACCAAGAAGAAAACCGAGTGATCGCCATTTTAGTTTTCTCTCTATTCAATTAGAGAAATGACCTTTTAGGTTAAGTTAGAAAGGGCGCACGGTGGATGCCTTGGCACTAGGAGCCGATGAAGGACGGGACTAACACCGATATGCTTCGGGGAGCTGTAAGTAAGCTTTGATCCGGAGATTTCCGAATGGGGAAACCCACTGTTCGTAATGGAACAGTATCTTTACCTGAATACATAGGGTATTGAAGGCAGACCCGGGGAACTGAAACATCTAAGTACCCGGAGGAAGAGAAAGCAAACGCGATTCCCTGAGTAGCGGCGAGCGAAACGGGACATAGCCCAAACCAAGAGGCTTGCCTCTTGGGGTTGTAGGACACTCTACATGGAGTTACAAAGGAACGGGGTAGATGAAGTGGTCTGGAAAGGCCCGTCAGAGAAGGTAAAAACCCTGTAGTTGAAACTTCGTTCCCTCCTGAGTGGATCCTGAGTACGGCGGGACACGAGAAATCCCGTCGGAAGCTGGGAGGACCATCTCCCAAGGCTAAATACTCCCTAGTGACCGATAGTGAACCAGTACCGTGAGGGAAAGGTGAAAAGCACCCCGGAAGGGGAGTGAAAGAGATCCTGAAACCGTGTGCCTACAAGTAGTCAGAGCCCGTTCATGGGTGATGGCGTGCCTTTTGTAGAATGAACCGGCGAGTTACGATTACATGCAAGGTTAAGTTGAGAAGACGGAGCCGCAGCGAAAGCGAGTCTGAATAGGGCGAATGAGTATGTGGTCGTAGACCCGAAACCAGGTGATCTACCCATGTCCAGGGTGAAGGTTGGGTAACACCAACTGGAGGCCCGAACCCACGCACGTTGAAAAGTGCGGGGATGAGGTGTGGGTAGCGGAGAAATTCCAATCGAACTTGGAGATAGCTGGTTCTCTCCGAAATAGCTTTAGGGCTAGCCTCACGTTGTAAGAGTCTTGGAGGTAGAGCACTGTTTGGACTAGGGGCCCTCATCGGGTTACCGAATTCAGACAAACTCCGAATGCCAAAGACTTATCCGTGGGAGTCAGACTGCGAGTGATAAGATCCGTAGTCAAAAGGGAAACAGCCCAGACCACCAGCTAAGGTCCCAAAGTATACGTTAAGTGGAAAAGGATGTGGAGTTGCTTAGACAACCAGGATGTTGGCTTAGAAGCAGCCACCATTTAAAGAGTGCGTAATAGCTCACTGGTCGAGTGACTCTGCGCCGAAAATGTACCGGGGCTAAACGTATCACCGAAGCTGTGGATTGACATCTTAGATGTCAGTGGTAGGAGAGCGTTCTAAGGGCGTTGAAGTCAGACCGTAAGGACTGGTGGAGCGCTTAGAAGTGAGAATGCCGGTATGAGTAGCGAAAGATGGGTGAGAATCCCATCCACCGAATGCCTAAGGTTTCCTGAGGAAGGCTCGTCCTCTCAGGGTTAGTCGGGACCTAAGCCGAGGCCGAAAGGCGTAGGCGATGGACAACAGGTTGATATTCCTGTACCACCTCTTTATCGTTTGAGCGACGGGGGGACGCAGGAGGATAGGGTAAGCGCGCTGTTGGATATGCGCGTCTAAGCAGTTAGGCTGCAAGTGAGGCAAATCCCGCTTGCGTGAAGGCTGAGCTGTGACAGCGAGGGAAATATAGTACCGAAGTTCCTGATTCCACACTGCCAAGAAAAGCCTCTAGCGAGATAAATGGTGCCCGTACCGCAAACCGACACAGGTAGGCGAGGAGAGAATCCTAAGGTGAGCGAGAGAACTCTCGTTAAGGAACTCGGCAAAATGACCCCGTAACTTCGGGAGAAGGGGTGCTCATTTGGGTGAATAGCCCGGATGAGCCGCAGTGAATAGGCCCAGGCGACTGTTTAGCAAAAACACAGGTCTCTGCGAAGCCGCAAGGCGAAGTATAGGGGCTGACGCCTGCCCGGTGCTGGAAGGTTAAGAGGAGGGGTTAGCTCACGCGAAGCTCTGAATCGAAGCCCCAGTAAACGGCGGCCGTAACTATAACGGTCCTAAGGTAGCGAAATTCCTTGTCGGGTAAGTTCCGACCCGCACGAAAGGCGTAACGATCTGGGCACTGTCTCAACGAGAGACTCGGTGAAATTATAGTACCTGTGAAGATGCAGGTTACCCGCGACAGGACGGAAAGACCCCGTGGAGCTTTACTGTAGCCTGATATTGAATTTTGGTACAGCTTGTACAGGATAGGTAGGAGCCTGAGAAACCGGAGCGCCAGCTTCGGTGGAGGCGTCGGTGGGATACTACCCTGGCTGTATTGAAATTCTAACCCGCGCCCCTGATCGGGGCGGGAGACAGTGTCAGGTGGGCAGTTTGACTGGGGCGGTCGCCTCCTAAAGAGTAACGGAGGCGCCCAAAGGTTCCCTCAGAATGGTTGGAAATCATTCGCAGAGTGTAAAGGCACAAGGGAGCTTGACTGCGAGACCTACAAGTCGAGCAGGGACGAAAGTCGGGCTTAGTGATCCGGTGGTTCCGCATGGAAGGGCCATCGCTCAACGGATAAAAGCTACCCCGGGGATAACAGGCTTATCTCCCCCAAGAGTCCACATCGACGGGGAGGTTTGGCACCTCGATGTCGGCTCATCGCATCCTGGGGCTGTAGTCGGTCCCAAGGGTTGGGCTGTTCGCCCATTAAAGCGGTACGCGAGCTGGGTTCAGAACGTCGTGAGACAGTTCGGTCCCTATCCGTCGTGGGCGCAGGAAATTTGAGAGGAGCTGTCCTTAGTACGAGAGGACCGGGATGGACGCACCGCTGGTGTACCAGTTGTCTTGCCAAAGGCATCGCTGGGTAGCTATGTGCGGACGGGATAAGTGCTGAAAGCATCTAAGCATGAAGCCCCCCTCAAGATGAGATTTCCCATAGCGCAAGCTAGTAAGAACCCTGAAAGATGATCAGGTTGATAGGTCAGAGGTGGAAGCGCGGTGACGTGTGGAGCTGACTGATACTAATCGTTCGAGGACTTAACCAAATGATCATTCGATTCTCTTGATTTCTTCTTACAACATTATCTAGTTTTGAGGGCGCAAATCCTCAAACCAAATAGTCTGGTGGCGATGGCGAGAAGGTCACACCCGTTCCCATACCGAACACGGAAGTTAAGCTTCTCAGCGCCGATGGTAGTTGGGGGTTTCCCCCTGTGAGAGTAGGACGCCGCCGGGCGAAAAGACAGAGATTTTGATCCCTGTCTTTTTTAATCCCCATATCATTCTTTTCCAGTTACTGCTGGTTGTTAGGTAACACCTGAGGTGTTATTATAGTAACTCAGCTCCGCTTGATTGATTGTTTAAAAGACTTTCAAAAAAAGTGTTGACGAGCTGGTTCAAAGGTGGTAAGATTTAAAAGTTGTCATTTGAACGACAACAATATTGTTCTTTGAAAACTAAACAAACAAGCGTCAACAAACAATAAATTATCATGCTTCTATTAATAGAAGACATGAGCCAACGTTTTAACTTATGAGCTAACTCATAACTCTTTCTTGGAGAGTTTGATCCTGGCTCAGGACGAACGCTGGCGGCGTGCCTAATACATGCAAGTCGAGCGGATCTTCATTAGCTTGCTTTTGAAGATCAGCGGCGGACGGGTGAGTAACACGTGGGCAACCTGCCTGTAAGACTGGGATAACTTCGGGAAACCGGAGCTAATACCGGATAATCCTTTCCCTCACATGAGGGAAAGCTGAAAGACGGTTTCGGCTGTCGCTTACAGATGGGCCCGCGGCGCATTAGCTAGTTGGTGAGGTAACGGCTCACCAAGGCAACGATGCGTAGCCGACCTGAGAGGGTGATCGGCCACACTGGGACTGAGACACGGCCCAGACTCCTACGGGAGGCAGCAGTAGGGAATCTTCCGCAATGGACGAAAGTCTGACGGAGCAACGCCGCGTGAACGATGAAGGCTTTCGGGTCGTAAAGTTCTGTTGTCAGGGAAGAACAAGTACCGGAGTAACTGCCGGTACCTTGACGGTACCTGACCAGAAAGCCACGGCTAACTACGTGCCAGCAGCCGCGGTAATACGTAGGTGGCAAGCGTTGTCCGGAATTATTGGGCGTAAAGCGCGCGCAGGCGGTTCCTTAAGTCTGATGTGAAAGCCCCCGGCTCAACCGGGGAGGGTCATTGGAAACTGGGGAACTTGAGTGCAGAAGAGGAGAGCGGAATTCCACGTGTAGCGGTGAAATGCGTAGAGATGTGGAGGAACACCAGTGGCGAAGGCGGCTCTCTGGTCTGTAACTGACGCTGAGGCGCGAAAGCGTGGGGAGCGAACAGGATTAGATACCCTGGTAGTCCACGCCGTAAACGATGAGTGCTAAGTGTTAGAGGGTTTCCGCCCTTTAGTGCTGCAGCAAACGCATTAAGCACTCCGCCTGGGGAGTACGGCCGCAAGGCTGAAACTCAAAGGAATTGACGGGGGCCCGCACAAGCGGTGGAGCATGTGGTTTAATTCGAAGCAACGCGAAGAACCTTACCAGGTCTTGACATCCTCTGACAACCCTAGAGATAGGGCGTTCCCCTTCGGGGGACAGAGTGACAGGTGGTGCATGGTTGTCGTCAGCTCGTGTCGTGAGATGTTGGGTTAAGTCCCGCAACGAGCGCAACCCTTGATCTTAGTTGCCAGCATTCAGTTGGGCACTCTAAGGTGACTGCCGGTGACAAACCGGAGGAAGGTGGGGATGACGTCAAATCATCATGCCCCTTATGACCTGGGCTACACACGTGCTACAATGGATGGAACAAAGGGTCGCGAAGCCGCGAGGTGAAGCCAATCCCATAAATCCATTCTCAGTTCGGATTGCAGGCTGCAACTCGCCTGCATGAAGCCGGAATCGCTAGTAATCGCGGATCAGCATGCCGCGGTGAATACGTTCCCGGGCCTTGTACACACCGCC